>NZ_JBECOT010000010.1:0-114348 GCF_040104395.1 Pseudoalteromonas sp. BZA4 | reverse complement strand
GGGAATGGAGCAGGAATAAAGAAAGAACAAGTATAAACTGGATGTTTAATGTTGAATTAGCTCGTGAAAAACTTCAGAGGGCCTATGGTGCCCTCAACTAGTCAGAACTTGTGTGATGAAGTACTAGGAACTAGGCGCTAGGCGCTAGGTCGCGATGTAAAATCGCTGCTTTAGTCGTTAGAGGTCAGATGTTAGATATCAGTCGAACTGTGGGGTTGGTTAGGTCGTGCGTTCTTCTCTGCACTTGAACTGCTCATTTTTAGGGTAGGTTGGGTTGAGCGGAGCGATACCCAGCATAATCCATGTAAACCTTTTCATTCAGACGCGCGAAACAAGTTTCACGCCTACGGTGAAGACATTAGGGGCTAGGCTCTAGGTTTTGGGCGCTAGGCGTTAGGACGCGATGTAAAATCGCACCTCGCACCTCGAATCTCGCACCTCGTACCTTTCCCCTCGAAACTCGTTTCTTGTAACTTAATCACTCATCCGTTTTAAACTGTTTGGCGCGCTCTTCTGCGTCAATCAAGGCTTGTGATTTTGGCTGTTTGTTTTTGCTTTCTATCACAGGCCTTTCGTCTGAATTTGGGTCCCAGGTTGGATCAAGCGATAAGTTCGCAAATGGGTTATACGGCTTATCATCTTGTTGCTCAGACTCTTTATCAGAGTCGCTATCAATCTCTTCAAGCTTATCGTCGTTTCTCAGTTCGTCAGACAAATCAACAGTTTCTAGCGCTGGCTGTGATGGCTCTTCTACGTTAACGGAAGCTGGTTCATCTTGTAGTTCTTGTTCAAGTGCTTGTAAGGCTTTAGCTAAATCATCATCGTTAATGTCGTCGTGTTCTTCTGCTGGGTTTGGCGCAGTGACGGTGTGCTCATCTTCATTAAAATGATCGGCAAACGATAAATCATCCCCCATCAGTGAGGATAAGTCATATTCAGGCACTTCATCTTTAGACGGTTCATCGTCGGCAATCGGTTCTTTAGTTGAGTATTCATCAAAACCAAATGATGATGAACTCGTAAAGCTTGGCTCTTCAATTTCTGGTTTTTCAAGCTCATCGATTTCCGGCTTTTGGCTCTCTTCTATATCCGCTAATACTGGTTCATCGTCAGCGATAGGCTCTTTAGTTGAGTATTCATCAAAGCCAAACGATGACGAACTCGTAAAGCTTGGCTCTTCAATTTCTGGTTTATCAAGTTCATCGATTTCCGGCTTTTCGAGTTCTTCAATCTCAGCTAATACTGGCTCATCGTCGGCAATCGGTTCTTTAGTTGCGTATTCATCAAAACCAAACGATGACGAACTCGTAAAGCTTGGTTCTTCAATTTCTGGTTTTTCAAGCTCATCGATTTCGGGCTTTTCGAGTTCTTCTATCTCGGCTAACACGGGTTCATCGTCGGCAATAGGCTCTTTAGTTGAGTATTCATCAAAGCCAAACGATGACGAACTCGTAAAGTTTGGCTCTTCTAATTCTGGCTTCTCTGGTTCATTGTTATCAGTATCTGCAAATGGCTCAGGTGTAAGAGGCTCATCTTCAATAGGCTCTTTGGTTGTGTACTCGTCAAAGCCAAATGATGACGAAGCGGTATAACTCGGTTCTTCTAATTCAGGCTGTGTTTCAGGCTCGTCTTGCTGAACGTCATCAGCTTGCGGCTCAGCTTCCTCGTTGAGGCTATATGATGAATCTTCTAGGCTTGCTAATTTTAACTCTTGCTCTAGGCCGCGCTGTTCATCCAAAAAGTCGTCATCAGCGTCATTTTCGTTTTTCTCGTCGTAACCAAGTTCAAGATCTTCGAATTGATGGGCATCAGCAAAGTCTTCTGCTGGTGGTTGCTGAAGTGAAGTTTCAGACTCTTGTTCTTCTTTATCACGCTGAGCACTAAAGTGCATAAGCTCAGAAAGCTCGTCATTATTGTCAGTTTCGGTTGCTGTAAATGTATCGTTGGCAAGCGGGTAGCTGTCTTCATGAGGGTGCTCTTGTTCTTCGGCCAGCACTGCGGCTGTTGCTTCTTTGAGTTCCTCAGCTTCTTTTTCAACTGCTGCTTGTGCTTCTGCAGCTGCTTTAAGGGCTTTAGCTTGCATTAGGCTTTGTTCAAGTTCTGAATCGGCGTCAGCTTTTTTGCTTTGACGAATACGCACAATCACTAAACCTGCAACAAGTAATACCAACAACACAATTAAGCTTGGCATGAGTAATGAGCTTGAAGAGCTATCGCTGTTTGCAGGAATAGGTTCTGGCATAGGTGCAGGTGTTGGCGCAGGTTTTGGTGCCGGTTCTGCTTTTACTTCAGGTTCAGCTGGTTTTTTAGCAGTTGCAGTCTCAGCACTTTGGGTTTTAACTTCAGCGGCTTGCTCTTGAATAGCAGGTCTAGTAGTTGATTCTACTACAGGTTCTTCAGGAGCATCAGAAATCGTAATACGGTCAACTTTTGCTGGTATTTCGGTTTGTTCTGCAGAGGCATTTGTTTGTTCGACAGGCTCTGGTTCTTGAACTTCTGGCTCAATTGCTGGCATTTGCTGTTCGATAGGTTCAACGGTCTGCTCTGCAATAGGTGCAGTAGTTTCTTCAGGTTCAGCTTGAATAGCGCCTGAGTGCACCCTAGGGTTAGCCGCTGCAGTTGAATTAACTGGGGCTGTTTCTTTGGTTTGTTGTTCTAGTTTTTCGAAAGCAGCTGCATTGTTTACTGGCGTTGGATTTTTGCAGTTTTTCTCATAGTTTCTGGCAGCTGAGCGATAGTTTTTATTGCTGGTGTTAAAGCGGTACTCATGCATTTGCTGTTTTAACAAAATACACATGGCTTCGTTGTACTGCGCTTTACTCGTAAAGCTTAAGCTTAGGAGTAATAAGAGAAAAGTTGTTTTTATAATTGGCATAAGTTCCGGACCAGTAAGGTTTAGTCGATGACCTAACAGTTAATTAATTCTAAGCTGAGACGAGTAATTTATCCACATTTGGTTAACAAATTAAGCGTATTCGTAGTGGTTAATCAATTACCATGAGCGCACGGTATTCGTCGTAAGCAAATTGGTCGGTCATTCCGCTTATGTAATCTTGAATTAAGCGGCAGCGATAATAAAATTCGTAGGCGGCAAAATGATCCGGTTCTGCTTTTAGGGCATCAATGGCTTTTTGGTAGCTATTTAAATGTTTATTAGATAGTTTTTTAACCAGACGAGTTTCAATTAAGTAGTTTTGGTCGCCTTTTAACACGCGCTTAAACGCATCAGCATCAAGGACAAGTAAAGGTTTATAGCAGTCAAGTAAACCGCTAATTATACGGTAACCCTGTAGCTCTAATCGCTCTACTTCTTTGTGGCAAAATACATGCTTTAATGCCACTTGTTTTAAGGTGAGCGTAACTGCGTGCAGGTGACTGCGATCTTCTAGTAAAGCCTGATTAAAATCACCGTGGTAAATGGCTTCAATATTATTAATAAACCGCTCTGCTGCGTAGCTTACTAATGGGTGTAGCAAGGTCACACGCAGGTAGATAAAAAATTCGCTGTTAAAATTGTACGGCTGCTCTTGTGCTTTACTTAACGCATAATCAATGGCTTTTTCGGCAAAGTCGCTGTGTTTGGTATCGTCTATAGTTAGGTTTGTGAGTGTGCGGGTGTATTGCTCTTTTAGCTTTTCGCAAAGCGACTCAACACTAATAATGCCTTTTTCTACCGCATCTTCTATATCGGCCAAACAATACGATATATCGTCGGCGGCCTCCATAATGTAGCTGGCCGGATGGCGGCAGTATTGCTCAATTTCGAGTTCTGTTTGCAGCGCTTCAATAAACGGCTTTTCGCTGAAGTAGTAACCCACTTTTTTCATCAAGTAGTTTTTATCTTGCGGGCTGTCTATTTTCGCCATGCTGGCCGGGCGGGTATATTTTAAAATTCCGGCACTTTGGCTGTAGGTTAAGTTTAGTGATAACAATGAATGAATTATGCGAATACCTTGGGCATTCCCTTCAAAACTTTTTATATCTTGGGCTAGGTGTTTAAAGATCACACTAATACCAATGCCTTTACAGCGCTCAGGAGTCAGTGCGTCTAAGTGTTTATCAAACCATTGGTTGATGGCTGCTTCGCCAAAGTGACCAAACGGCGGGTTGCCGATGTCGTGCATTAGGCACGCCATTTCTACTAGGCTTTCTAGCGGGCGCTCAAGCCCAGCTAAGCCATATTCTTTTTGTTTTGCATCACTGAGCTTATTAAAAATGGTTTGCACAATAAACCGGCCCACTTGTTGTACTTCAAGCGAATGGGTAAGCCTTGAGCGCACTGCAGCATTACGTTCGAGTGGAAAAACTTGGGTTTTTTGCTGCAAACGGCGAATTGCTGCACTGTTAATAATGCGGCCCCGATCACTTTCAAGCGCAGTGTGTAAATTATTGGTAGAGCGCATTTCGCGCGCAGGCGTTATTTTTTTACCAAAATCGATCATTTTATATTCCCACAAAGCGGTAAAATCGGGCTTTTGCGTTTTGTTAGCAACATTTTGCCATTTATTAAATTAAATCTAACAGCTTGTATCTTAAATTAAAATATTCATTTTTATTAAAGTTATTACTTTAAATCGTGGCCTTTATTCATATATTATTCAGTTTTACGCACTTCTTCATTATCTTGTATTAGAAAGGAAAGCCTTTTGGCTATAAAGCAATGATGCAAACTCTGTCTCAAAAACCATGGCTCCTAGCCAGTATTTTCCTGTGTTGTATTGGTTTAACGGCTTGTAAGAGCACCCCAGAGCCAAGCGCTGAAAGCACCTTAACGGTGGCCGAAAAAAATGCCATTAAGGCCAAGCAGGGTGCACTGTATGCACGAGGTTTTTATGAAAGCCAACTTGGTAATATCAACTACGCCTCTGCTAGGCAATGCAGTAACTTTAATTTGCAGAGCCACCGTGGCTCAATTCGTTATGCAGAAAACTCGCTTAACGCGGTAATTGATGCCATCGACAACAATTTTGACGTTGTTGAGATTGATGTGCGAATTACCCGTGACGATGTGTGGGTTGTGCATCATGATGCCCGTACAGGTCGCGAAACAGGCACAGTTGACAATAAGCGCCGCAAAATTGAGTCGATGAGCTATAAAAAAGAGTGGGGCTATTTACGTCATCGTAACCAAGATACCGGGTTACTTACCGATGATATGCCACCTTCATTTAGAGAGCTTGCTGCCACATTTGCGCGCTATCGCAAACCCCATCAAAAATTGAATATTGAGATAAAATCAAAGGCCTCAGTTAACGATTTAAAAATGCTGGATTATTTAGCATATGAATTTGTTGGTGGTGGTAACTACTTTTTCAGCAGTTTAGAAATGCGCAACCTGACCCGTATGCGCGATATTAACCCAGATATTTACTTGGCATTAATTCAGTCGCCTGCAAAAGCCTCAATGAATAAGTTAGCAAGTGACCTAAAACGCGGCGCTGGTAGCGACCCAATTTACGAGCGCAATAAAGAAGAGCTTGAGAGCTTACAAGCTCTTGGTAATCGCTATCATCGTGAAAAACGTTACGACAGCCCAGTTAAGCTCGATAAATTAGCAAAACAGCTAAAACGTAACTTTGGTTATGTACTTGATATTCGTCATTACAAGCAAAGTGCAGCACGCTTAAAGCCAGTTGCTAAAGCGCGCGGTATTATGATTGCCACTTATTCTATTAACGGCCACGACTATCATGAGCGCAGCCTATTAGCGCAGTCACGTTCTCTTCGCCCTGATTCTGTAATTATGGACGATACCGTTTATGGCTTTTGTTCTGTGTTTGAATTACCAAAAATGCAGCCGTATTTTAGCGATGAAGCAGACGCTAAGTTGATTGCCAGCATGCCTGCTGACCTTGATTTAGAGCGCCTTGATGAGCTGTATGCTTATAAAGGGAATCAGCTTTACCCAGCGGTGGGCGGCACGCTTAAATCAACTCAAGCACAAACTTATATTCCAAAAGTAACATCGACTCCTTCAGCACCTAATTTAGAAATTGGGACTCGCCAAGCCGATGAAGATTTTAGCCTAGAAACAGATCCTGCTGTTGAACTAGAACTGCGTAAAAAACAATAAGAATAAAATTATGACTGATTTAATAAAGCCGTTTTGGTGGCGCTGTTTGCTACTTGTTTTAGCTACTTTATATTTATTACCCGAGGCAATTTTTAATGCCCAGTTAGTGTCATTAGTAGGGTTAGGTACCCCTTCGGCAGAAGACCTTGAACACCTTGAAATTTATGGCCGAGCAGTGTCTGGAGTAGGTGTGGCACTGCTGTTAGCTGACTTTTTACCTAAAGCCATGGTTGCCAAAGTAGGCCGTGGGATTATCTCGTTTATCGCTTTATTGTGTTTAGTTTGGCCGGTGGTGTTTTTTGGCCAAAAATATGCCATTGAAAAAACCTTAATTGAGCCTTCAACCGCAGAGCAGCGCCAGTTTGCTACCTACAGTGCAGCACTTAGAGATGCACTGGCGATTAACTCGATTAAAGTGAATGACCTTGATTACAACCCT
Source organism: Pseudoalteromonas sp. BZA4 (assembly GCF_040104395.1). Classification (NCBI taxonomy): domain Bacteria; kingdom Pseudomonadati; phylum Pseudomonadota; class Gammaproteobacteria; order Alteromonadales; family Pseudoalteromonadaceae; genus Pseudoalteromonas; species Pseudoalteromonas sp. BZA4. The sequence goes on along the minus strand of NZ_JBECOT010000010.1, from coordinate 107,836 downwards.
GAGCAATTACATAGCTCAGAAAACCTGACCTTTTTGGCGCTGTTTGGTGGCTTACTGTATAGCGATGCCGCGCTTTCAGACAACCTAGAGCAAGATAAGCGTAAGATTATTGCTGCGTTTGTACAGAAAAAAGCGTATCAAGATTTTGATAAACATTATAAAAACTACAGCCAGTTATATGATGAGCTGGTGGTTAAATACAAAGCCTATGCTGATGGTAGTAAAAAGTACAACAGCACTTTGGCAAGTATAGGCGAGCGCGAGCAGGGTTATTGGCAGCAAGTTGAACAAGAGATCAATAGTGGCTGGAGCAAATACCAACAAGCGCAAAAAGCCCATATCGCAAAAGCGTCAGCACGTGCACAAAAGTATGGCCCGAAGATTTATGATTACCACCACAGCATTGCAAAATGCCGTGAACGTTATGACAAAAGCAGTGAAAAAGACCGTCGAAATCGCTGTTATGAACGTGAAGCGGCAGACTACCGAAGCAATATTTTAAAAGCGGGTATTGGCTACATTGAGCCTGACTACTGGCTTATTGAAGAAGATGTTTCGGTTGCTGAAAATGCCGCAGGCACTATTTTAATGGGTGTGCTTACTGGTGGTGTTTATACCGCACTACAAGCTGCTAGTTTAGCAACCGGTGGTGATGGCGGCTTTAAAGATAAGCGCTACAAATACACCGATGACCCAGATCATTACCAGCTGCGTTTTTTACAGCACCCGAACTTTCATAAGATGTTTGTGAGTGAAACGGGCTACCCATTTACGATTGAAAACTTAATGGCGTTTCGTGCTCACGAAACAACACAAAAGAAGCTTAGAGGGCATTTTGCCAGCAAAGGGTTACAGCTTGAAAGCAACTGGAATGTGAATCAACGCCAAGCATTTGCTAATGCTGTAGCCAATAAGGTTACAAGTGAAGCTAATGCACAATGGCAAAGCGAAATGCGTAAACGCGGCATGAGTTTAAAGCCAAACTTAAGCTGGGTTGCGTTTCAGCTACACCCACAAATTCAAGCAAAAATTGCAGATAGAATGGGTGACTTATACGTAAAAAACATTCGCGCCGATTGGAATAAAAAGAACTTTAAAGACAAGGTGCTTGATCCAAACATTGCAAAACGCACTGACAAATACCTTGCCATGCTCAATAGCTCCGAAGGTAAATTTGCTGATGGTGGCGAGTATGCCGAGTACGGTAAACAAGCATTGCGTTCAGTGATTATTCCGCCTATCTCGATGTCGTTGTCACTGTTTTTGATTTGCTTAACCTTTAGCAAGCTGCCGTTAAAACTGTGGCAATTGATTAAACCTAAACAAGAAAAGCAACCAACCACTGCTGTATCTGTTTTGCAAAAGCTGATTATGCCTGCGCTGATTTTGATAGTGCCAGTAATGTTTGTGCATAACACCTTTACCAAGGATGACCAAAGCCCTGTTAACTACTTTTTAGACAAGGTCGATGAGTCGAGCAATCCGGTGTTTAGCTATGCGATTCGGTGGACTTTGCATGCGCAGCCTCTGCTGCATCCGCTTGGTTTAAAGTTTGAAGAAAAACTGCATATTTACGAGAGCTTTAGCCCGCTGAGCCATGCTTTAGCCAAGGTAGATATTTTGCGTCACGGCGATGCCAACTTAAGTGCTGAGCAGCAACAGCGTAGACAATATCTGGTTGAGCAAAAAACCAAACTTACCATTACTACAAACCCAGCGAACGCCACTATTCGCATTATGAATATAGGCCCTAAATACCGCCCCGGCATGACATTAAAAACTGGCGCTTATGATATTCAAGTGTCGGCGCCTGGATATAAAACGTATCGACGTTGGCACCAAGTAGATGCTGGCGAACAAATATTAACCATTGATTTAAGCAATTAATTAAGCAAGGAATGAAAATGCAACATTGCCAAAATACGGTGTATGCCACCGATCTTCACTGTTGTGATTGTGGAGAAGCTCTTGAGCAAAAAAGACAAATGCACACGGTTGAAGAACTCAGCCCTGACTTGCTGGTTGATGTGAAAAATTATGCGCCACAAGCGAGTACGATCACAGGTGTTGTGAAGTCGACGTATTACTATAAGCGCCGCTATAAAACCAATAACGACAATATGCTGTACGGTTATTGGTGGCTAGAAGTTGAAGACAAAGACGGCATTATTCATGAGTTTAGTGTTGATGCTGAAAAAGATGTGATTGCTAACCTACAAAAGGGTAATGTGATCACTGCTTTTCAGGAAACACCGTTAACGCTTAATTATCGCATTGCTGATGGCAATGCTAGGCGGGTAGTCAAAAATGACCGCTTTATGCCTGTTGTGATTGTGCATTTTGCCGATCAACAATATCGCAGCTGGGACAAAACCATTAGCCGAAACTACACTGGCGGAACGATATTGTGGCTGGTGCTAAGTGTTATTACATTCTTAATCATGTTGTTTGCTGCAAAGCTTGAGTTTTTGCCTGCGCTACTTGCGTCATTGCCTGTGGCAATAGGGGTATTTATGGCAGAGCACAACTACCATAAAAAAGCTAAAGCCAAACAAGAAGCAAAGTATGATGCGATTTTAGCAGCAACAGATGTGATGCTATCGACTACCCTAAATCAACTGGGTTATAACATGCTGGCAAGAACGCCAAGTAAGTCAGATGTTATTTGTATTTCGTGTCAGCAGCGTATTAGCCAAGATGCTGCGCATTGTTATTGCTGTGGCGCTAAGCAACACGTTGAAGCGATTGCTGAAAAAGAACAATCACTTGCAAAAGATGATGAGCAAGCCATTAGCATTCAAAAAGCGTTAGAGCCAAACAAAACAAAACCAACCAGTATTGCCCAGCTTGAGCATGCCATTATGGATGAGTATAGCCTTGCATATGAAAACGCTTATGAGCATAAAAATGTTTGGGCACGTAACGAAAAAGGCACCATTAGTCATTGTGCAGTGCTTGGCAAAGTATTGGAAAAAGAGCAAAGCGCACATGCAAATGAAAGCCGCCAAACAGTGACCACGACAGAAACCACAACCACCTATCGCGGTGGCATGTATGTTGGCAGCGATGTAAAAGAGCGCGTTGAGGTTTATCGTAATCGTAGCACCACTTTAAAAGGTGAAATCATGCTGGAAACCGCATCGGGTGAGCCGTTTATTTTTAAAGCGGGTGAAGATTTACTGGGTTCTGTTGATATTGGTGATTGGGTGTATTACGCCTACAGCAGTGTTGATACCAAGCGTTACTCTGAGTATTACCGTGAGTATGCGGTTAATGTGAGTAAAGACATTAAGTACAACAATTCTTCAGTCAGAAACTTTGGTATGGTGCATGGATTTAACCGTATGGTATTGCTTGGTCTTACGTCAGTAGGGCTAGCGTGGTACTTTGATGCCCAAGATTTTTACCCATTAGTTAATACACTTGTACCAGATGCCGGCATTGATTTACTCAATAATTACCCGCAAGTGGTTGAACACTTAGATGGCCTACCTGTTGCTGTGTTTATTGTGTTAAGTGTGGTTACAGGCGTTTGGGGCTTTATTTATAGCCAAATAAACGGCTCACGTTTAAAGCGTAGTGTGAAAAAGCTTGAAAGCATGATCACAAAATTTTCAAAACAGTTTGGTAAAGTTTCTGAGCAAATTAACAAATTGAACTAAAAAGGGTTTCGCATGCGTATTTGGCAATTAGTTTTAGCGGGTTTATTAGCGTTCAGCTCACTAGTAAAAGCAGAGCAAGAGCAATCTGTGGTACTTATTTCGATAGATGGATTTCGCTGGGATTACATTGAAAAACACCATGCAAAGCACTTAAAAGCAATCAGTGAACAGGGCGTGAGAGCAAACAAAATGCGCCCTGTTTATCCGACCAAAACCTTCCCGAATCATTTGTCGATTATTACCGGCTTATTGCCTGTTAATCATGGTATTGTCGAGAACCGCTTTTGTGATACTGAGCGTAACGACTGCTACAAAATGGGTAAAGGGAAAGACGACAGCACTTGGGTAAATGGCATTCCGCTTTGGAACCTTGCACAAATGCAAGGCTTAAAAGCCGCCACCTATTTTTGGCCTGAATCAGATGCGCGCTTTAACGGCATGCTGCCTGATTACTTTTATCATTATTCAAAACACAGTGATTATCAAAAGCGTGTTGATCAAATTATTCAGTGGTTGAGCTTGCCAAAAGCACAGCGCCCACGTTTAGTGATAAGTTATTTTTCGTTGGTCGATAGCATGGGGCACGAGTTTGGCCCTGACGCTAAAGAAACTTATGACGCAGTGCAAAAGCTAGATAGTTTAATGGCTGATTTATCGAACCGTTTAAGAGCGCTTGATGAAAACATTAACTTAGTGATTGTGTCTGATCACGGTATGGCCTCTGTAGATCCAAGCCTTAGCATTAAAATTGATAGCTTGCCGCAAGACGAAAACTTCATAGTGCAAAACACCGGCCCTCGGGTTTTATATTATGCAAAACCAGATGGCAAAGCAGACATCAGCGGATTCAGTAAAAAGCTCGCTCAAGCCGCTGATGGTCGCTATATCGTGCTAAGCGAGCAGCAAAAGCGTGGTTATCACTATGATAAAGGCCCGCGAGTTGGCGATATTATTTTACAAACCGACGCTCCTCGAGTGTTTACCGACAGTAAAATGGCTGGCTATTTAGGCACCCATGGTTACGCTTATAGCGAAGATATGGCTGCAACCTTTATCGCCACCGGCCCCGCCTTTAAACAAGGCCTTCGTTTAGACGAAGTAAGTAATTTAGATGTGTACCCACTGATCGCCAAAATTCTAGGCCTTGAGGTTTTAAGCTCAATCGACAGCGACGGCGCAAGTTTATGGCCCGCGATTGAGGAGTAGGTGTGAGTTGGTGAGGGGAAAGGCGCTAGGAGTTAGGCGCTAGGCTCTAGGTTTTGGGCTCTAGGCGTTAGGACGCGATGTAAAATCGCTGGCTTTTAGTCGTTAGAGGTCAGATATTAGATATCAGCCGAACTGTGGGGTTGGTTAGGTCGTGTGCTTTTCTCTGCATTTGAACTGCACATTTTTAGGGTTGGGTCGAGCGGAGCGATACCCAACATAATCCATGTAAACCTTTTTATTTTGAAAGATAAACCAATCAATCAAACGCTATATAAAATCTGCTACAGACTCGAAACTCGTAACTTTACCCTCGCATCTCGTTCCTCGTATCTCGAAACTCGCTAACTTTCCCCTTTCCCCTTTCCCCTTGAAACTAGCAACTCGTACCTCGTTACCTACAACTTCGTTACCCACCCGTACTCACCATGGCTTTGAAATTTGTAGCTTTGATTACCGGCATCAAATTGGCCTTGTAGGGTGTTTTCTGTGAGGGTCATCACGGCTTGATGACCTGTTTTAGTTTTATCATTGACCTTGCCAAATACACTTCTATCGCCATTGCTGGCTTCGATGATATTACTAATTTCTACGGTGTAACTAAGGTATTCGTCGATCACTAAAATAAAGTGATCGCCAGGTTGTAGGGTTTTTAGGGTGTCTAAATCAAATTCGCTGAATGCGGTGTTTGCTAATTGGTCAGGCAAACGGCCTTGTTTGTATAGGTAATCGTGCGCATGATTAGATAGCTGATTAAGCGGCGCAGTTAAGTTCACAATGGTCTGTGGGGCTATTTGGTCGGCTTCAGCTTTGTAAGAGGCAACAAACTGCTGTGTGCTTGGTTTTGTTTTAAAACCATCACTTTGAATATGCCACTCATTCAGTGCAAATGCTGTAAGTGGCAGAATGAAGATTAATGCAAGCGTCCTGTTCACATGTTTCTCTTACGGGTTTTTATGTTAACTTATTGTTGGTTTTTACCTCAAGTTAACAACTCGGTCAATAGTTAATCACTAAGGAGTGCTTTTTATTATCGTGTCGATAAAATTAATTTGTTTTACTCGGCTCTGAATGCTGAGCATAATCCGCGTTTTTTTGTCACCGAAACTCCAAGACTAGAGGTACCGACCATGCGCGGGTGGATCATTTATAAAGATAGCCAAGGCTTGTTAAAGCAAGAAACCTATGAAGTAGAACGTTTACTTGCTGCTGCCAAAGAAGAGGGCATAGATTTACAAGTTTACTCGCCTGATCAATTTGATCTAACTATTACCCGTGAAGACGGTAAAAGTATCTTGATTGATGGTCAATCAGTTGAGCTGCCAGACTTTGTTATTCCTCGCATGGGTGCAAGTACAACCTATTTTGCGCTGGCGATTATTCGCCACCTTGAGCGTTTAGGCGTTTATTGTGTCAATAGCTCGCAATCAATCGAAACAGTGAAAGACAAACTGTTTGCACAGCAAATTCTTGCTGAATGTAATTTACCTACGCCGAATACCATGTTGGTTAAGTTTCCGGTGAATATTGATTTGGTTGAAAAGCAAATTGGCTTTCCTGTGGTTATTAAAACGTTATCGGGCTCGCAGGGCAGTGGCGTGTTCTTATCAAAATCAAAAGAAGAGTTTGATGACTTAATGCAGCTGATTGAAGCGGCAAACCCACAAGCAAACATCATTTTACAGCAGTTTGTTAAGTCGAGTCATGGTCGTGATTTGCGAGTACTTACTATCGGCGGCCGTGCTGTTGCGTGTATGGAACGTAACTCACAGGGTAAAAACTTTAAAGCTAATGTCAGTGCTGGTGGTACAGGTAAGTCATTTCCTATTACGCCAGAAATAGAATGGCTTGCAACCCAAACTGCAAACGTACTCAACCTTGATGTAGCTGGCATTGATTTATTGTTTGATGAGCAGCACTTTAAAATTTGTGAAGCAAACTCAAGCCCTGGCTTTGAAGGCTTAGAAGGTGCGTTGGGTATTGATGTCGCTAAAGAAATTTTACACTTCATTCGCATTCGTTTAGGCATTTTTGATAAGCCAAAAGTTGTCGAAGAGCCTTGTTTAGAGGCCGTTTAAACTTTCAAAAGGCGTGTTTATAACACGCCTTTTTTGTGTCATCTGTATAGTAAATAAATCTTAAAATACTACAAAAGTGTACAGTGCCATCTGGCAAATCATAGGATATGGTAGATTTTTAATTGCCAAGGAGTGTGTGTACATGAGTCAGCTCATCAGTCGAGCAACCGCGGGGTTAGTGGCCGTTATTATTGGCTTTACAAGTTCAATCGCGCTTATTTATCAGGTTGTTATGGTGTTAGGTGGAACACCTGATTTAGTTGCCAGCTGGGTGTTAATGCTGGGTCTTGCGATGGGCGTCAGCTCGATTGCGTTGTCTTATTACTACAAAGTGCCCATTCTTATCGCGTGGTCAACAACCGGAGCGGCACTCCTTATTTCAAGTGCCCAAGGTTATAGCTTAAACCAAGCTGTTGGCGCGTTTATGTTCTCTGCTGCGCTGGTGTTTTTGTCTGGTATTACCGGCGTGTTCGAAAAAATGATGAACAAAATTCCAAGCCAACTGGCCTGTGCCATGCTTGCAGGCGTGCTGGTGAATTTTGGTATTGATGTGTTCAACTTTATGAATGAGCTACCTTTAGTCATTGGTTTAATGGTGGCTGTTTATTTATGTGGTAAGCGCTATTTCCCACGCTTTGCTATGCTTGCTGTGGTTGTGGCGGGATTTTTAATGGCAGGTGTAACAGGGCAAATTGATACCTCTAGCTGGCAGTGGAAAATGAGCGAGTTTGCTTATATTGCGCCTGAGTTTGACTTGAACGCTATGATAAGTGTTGGGTTGCCGCTATTTATTGTGACCATGACGTCGCAAAACTTACCGGGTATTGCTGTTTTAAAAGCGCACCAATACAAAGCCCCTGTATCGGCAGCGCTAAATGTAACCGGACTATTAAATGTATTTATTGCACCATTTGGTGGTTATGCCATTAACCTGGCGGCTATAACGGCTGCCATTTGTATGAGCCCTGAGGCCGATAAAGACCCAAGCAAACGTTATTGGGCAAGCATTGCTGGTGGTGTTTTTTACATTATTATGGCGCTCCTTGCGGCAACCTTGGTCGGTTTGGTAGCAAGTTTGCCACAGGCATTAATTTTGGCGTTGGCAGGTATTGCGCTATTTGCCACCATTGCGAGCAGCTTACAGCAAGCCTTAACAGAGGCTTATTATACCGAAGCTGCTATCGTGACCTTTTTAGTTACAGCGTCTAACCTAACTTTGTTCTCGGTTGGTTCTGCATTTTGGGGTATTGTTGCAGGTACGGTGACCTTGGTTATGACACGTAAAGATTAATGACACGCTTCAATATTAAAAAAGGCCCTAGTTACTGTATATAATAGCTAGGGCCTTTCGTTATTTAAGTAATGGTTTTATTACTTCAAACATCGCATTGATATGGTCATCGCGGGTATTCAATGCAGGAATGTAGCGGTACTTTTCACCGCCTGCGTGTTCAAAGTTTTCGCGGTTTTCGCCTTCGAGTTCTTCTAACGTTTCTAAACAGTCGGCACTAAATGCAGGGCTTAGAATTGCAACGTCTTTAATACCTTCAGCAGGGTAACTTTCAAGGGTTGCGTCTGTGTATGGCTTCAACCATTCAGCTTTACCAAAACGGCTTTGGAAAGTTGTTACAGCAAAGTCTTTCTCAAAGCCAAGTTTCTCTGCTACTAAACGGGTGGTTTGCATACAAAAGCAATAGTAAGGGTCGCCGTTTTCTAAAAACAGTTTAGGTGTACCGTGGTACGAAAACACCAATTTTTGCGGCGTGCCATGGGCATTTAGATCTTCGCTAATGCTAGCGGCTAGGGCATCAATGTATGTCGGGTTGTCGTGATAGCCATTAATAAAGTGTAGCTCAGGCACCCAGCGCCACTTACGAAGAACATTCGATACAGCATCAAACGTTGAGCCAATAGTAGTGCTTGAATATTGCGGGTACATTGGCAGTACAATCACGCGAGTGATGCCTTTTTCGCGCAGCTCTTCAAGGCCCGCTTCAATTGAAGGGTTCCCGTAGCGCATGGCCATGACCACTTCAGTGTCGTGGTGTCCTTTGTCTTTTAAAAGGGCTGCCAATTTTTTGCTTTGCTCTCGGGTAATATGCGTGAGCGGTGAGCCGTTTTCAGTCCAGATGCTTTTATAAAGTGCTGCTGAGCGTTTTGGGCGTAACGTAAGGACAAAGCAATAAAGGATGATCATCCAAATAAAACGTGGGATCTCGACAATGCGAGGGTCCGATAAAAACTCGCGTAAATAAGTTCTAAGTGCCGCGGTAGTAGGGGCGTCTGGGCTCCCTAAGTTGGTCAGTAAAATGCCCGTTTTTTTGTTGAATCGGCCGTCATGAGGCTTATCGGTAATGGCGGAAAATCGCGACACTGAGTGCTCCTATATGAAGTAATCGTAATATAAATCACATTGTAACGAAGTAAGCTGATTATGTGATCACTTTATTCGCTAATTTTTGATCATGATCCTGAAAGGATTCGGTTTTCTTGCTTCAAGCTGCTGCAGTTTTGCAATTGATTTTGCGCCAAACACATGCCCTTTAGGTAATAACAAAATACCGTCGTAGCTTCTTAGTGCGTGCCCAAGTACCATGCCGTTTTTAAGATCTTGAGCCGAGATAATTTTCATGGTGCCGACTTTTTGATCGCTCGCACAGGTTATTTTTATGCTATCTAATACGTCTAAAATTTTTGGGTGATAGTGAGTGCCGCTGTATAGCCGTAGCTGATCAAGTGCGCTTTCGTAACGGCTGTTATCTTGCACTGTGATGTGCGCAATTGCCTGCCAGAAATCGCGGGCTACCGCTAAAATCATCGCCGTAATTGGTATTTCTTTGCCCTTTAAGCCCTTCGGCGTGCCCGAGCCATTGTAATGTTCAAATTGGTAATAAATAGCTTCAGAGACATCATGTAAATGGGTCGCTGGCATGAGCATCAGCTGGGCGGTACTTGGGTGGGTGTAAAAAATCTTTTTTTGATTTTCTGTGAGTTCCCTGGTTGGTTTTTTATACAGCTCAGGCTCCATGGCGAGCAAGCCAATTTGTGCAAGGTAACCTGCCATTTCAGCCATATCGATATGTTGTTTGTCTAAGCCAAGTTGTTCTGCAATTTGCTTGCTGGTAGCGGCGATGTTTTGCGCTTGCATACCATCCAGGTAAGGGTTGGCATTAATAAAGTTATATAAAATTTCGAACGTGGCACGGTGTTCGTGTTTTTCACGTTCGTTGACTTCTTCGAGTTGTTTGAGCACTTTTCGAATTTGTAGAGTGCGCTTTTCTACCATTTGCTCAAGGTTGTTGTTGAGCTCTTTTAACTGGCTGTTTTGCGCTTTTATTTTTTGCTCTAACTGCTTGTTTTGGCGCTTTAATGAGGTTTTTTCTATGCCATCACTAATGTTGCGCAGCAGCAACTCGTTCTGCCAAGGTTTTTGAATATAAGCATGAATTTTACCTTTATTGACCGCAGCAATGGTGTTGTCGATATCTGAGTAACCGGTTAGCAAAATTCGGTGTGGTTCTGGGTCAATATTAAGTGCTTGCGCAAAGAAGTCGGCGCCATCCATGTTTGGCATTCGCATGTCGCAAATGATCACATCAAAGCTATAAGTAGCCAAAACCTTTAGCCCTTCAAGTGGATCTGAGCAGGCTTTTGCAGTGATGTTATTCGCTGATAACAGGCGCAAAAGAGTCCTCAAGACGATTTCGTCGTCATCAATGCATAAAACCTGAATATGTTGCTTGCTAACTTGTTCTGCCATACCGTTTTACTATGAGTCATCGTTAATCAATAACATAGCCTTAAATCAAGCCTTGTGCTAGGTTTTAAGAGAGACAAACAGAGTTTGAGACGAATATGGATGACTTTAAGCAAGCCTATTTGTTAGAAAAAGCGGCCAGAGAAGAAGCTGAACAATTGCTCGCAGACAAAAGCCGTATTCTAGTGGCATTAAACAGTGAGCTTGAGCAAAAAATTGCTGACTTAGAGCATCATCAAGCTATGTTCATTCAAGCCGAAAAAATGGCCACTTTAGGCACTCTTTGTGCTGGGGTTGCCCATGAAATAAATAACCCTCTTGCCTATAGCATTAGTAATGTCGATTGTTTAAAAAATTACTGTAATTACTTTAGCGAGTTACTTGCTGTATGTGATGAATTTGCCTGCAACGATACTGATAAAGCCACGTTTTGTAAGCAGTTAACAGAGCTTAATAAAGTGCACTCGTTTCGCTTTATGGCTGATGACTTTCCTGAACTAATCAGCGACACCTCACAAGGCTTGCAAAGGATCAGTAAAATTGTTGCCAATTTACTGGATTTTTCTCGGCCAAAAGGTCACGACAAGCAATTTGCCGATATGACGGAGGCGGTAAAAAGTGCCGTTAAACTACTTGCTAATCAACTTCGTAATTGCCATTTGCATACCCAATACAGCCCGATATCACAAAGTTGGTGTAACTTACCCGCCATAAGCCAAGTGATTGTTAATATCTTAATTAATGCCAAACAAGCTTGTGATAATTTAAGCGCAAAAGCTGAAATATCCGTTGCTGTGTATGAACTTGAGCAGCATATTTATATCGATGTTGAAGACAATGGCGCCGGTATGTCAGAAGAAACTATTGCGAAAATATACGATCCCTTTTACACCACTAAACCTGTTGGTGAAGGCACCGGCATGGGCATGACTATGGTCTATGCCATAGTGCATGAACATCAAGGGTGCATTGATATTCAAAGTACAGAAGGAATGGGCACACGTATTAGCTGCGTGTTCCCGGTACAAAGTCAGGTCAGGAAGACTGTAACTAGCTGACAGCATTTCAGTTGTTGCAAAAATTTGTGAATTCGCTAGGGTAGGAATACACCCTTACCAAAACAACATGTAAAGGCTCAATATGCTTAACCAACAAAGTTCGGATGTATTTAAAAATTACCTCGCTAGTCAAAGCGAAACTAATCAAGTCAGCTTGGATCAAGTGATTGGCTATATGTCTGGTTTGTTAGCCTGCTCAGAGTTTTTTGGTGAGTCAGAGTTAGCAAATTATATTGCCGATAATGATGAAGCGGTATTCAACACCTTAATGACAGATTCAGAGCCGCGCGATGCAATGATTGAACTGCTCGACAATGTAACCGAAGCACAAGTTGAACAAAAGAAAATCTTAGCCGAATTATACCCAAATGAAGTTAACAGCAATGAACCAAGCCAAGCATTGCAAGATTTTTGTAGCGGGTACATTGCGGCGTATATCGTGAACCAAGATATTTGGCACAGCGATTTACAATTTTTACTCAAGGCTGATTCGCAGCAAGAAAACGAAAGCGAAGATGGCCAGTTGTTTATTGATAATTTTGAAGCAACACTCGATTTACTTACTACTTTTGCAATGTGGGATCAGGCGCTGGCAAATCACCCTGAACCAGAAAAACTAGGCGAAGGGTTTGTCACCTTCCTTAATGCGCTAGACGAGAGCTTATCTGAGATTGCCACTATGGCGTTAATGCTTGAAGATGAAAAACTGGCGATGCTTGAGCAAGATCAGTAAACATTTCCCTCCTCAGTAGAGATAAGCTGATAGTTGCATTATTTTGCTTGTTTCTACTGAAAAATGAATAATTCCAACCTTAAAAATTCCATTAATACTACAAATAGAAATATTTATACCTAAGTCGTACCTGATTTTTCTTTCATTTTGTTGATTTGTTGATAGGATGTTTTGCAAGAGTTAATTCGCAGGCTTGAGTTAGCTTTCAAAATCGTGATTTCTAAAATCAACAACACGTGCTTAGTGCTTTTCTTAATTTCTCCAAAAGGGGCGTCTTTTTGTTTTAAGGAAAGCCGGAATATCAACAGGATACACATGACAACACATTCTTTAAGTATGCTGGCCGTTGCGGTTAGTGTGGCTGTTTCTGCGACTTCAGTGCAGGCAGCAGAGCAAGCATCTGCTGTAAAAGCAGATAAAAACATCGAACAAATCTCTGTATTAGGCTCGCGGGTTGCCAATCGTACGGCTACCGAATCAACATCGCCGGTTGATTTGATTGATGCTGACGACTTAAACAAAGGTGGTTTCACTGAACTGGGCCAAAGTCTGCAAGCGACGGCTCCTTCATTTAACTTTTCTCGTACGCAAGTGTCAGATGGCTCTGACTTATTTAGACCTGCGACTCTTCGTGGTTTACAGCCAGACCAAACGTTAGTGCTTATCAATGGTAAACGCCGCCATAACCAATCTATTTTTGGCTTAAATGGTACTGTAGGTGCCGGTGCTGCGGGTACTGATATGAACGCGATTCCGCTTACTGCGTTAAAAGGCGTTGAAGTACTTCGTGATGGTGCTGCTGCGCAATATGGTTCTGATGCGATAGCCGGTGTTATCAACTTATCGTTAAACGATTCAACGGGTGTTACAACGGGCTATGTGCAAGCAGGTAGCACAGGTGAAGGCGATGGTGACACTATTTCAATGGGTTTAAACCGTGGCTTTGATTTAGGTGATGAAGGCGGCTTCATTAACTTTTCTTTAGAATACCGTGATGCTGATGGCACCAACCGCGCAGAACGTGATACTGGTGGCTCAGTTGATGTACCTGCAGGTACGCTGTCTGACGAAGTTCGTTGGGGACAGGGTAATGCTGATAGCGAATTTACCTCTGTGTTTTATAACATGGCATTACCATTTGGTGAGACCGAGCTTTACTCATTTGGCGGATACTCAAACCGTACTGCGCTAGGTAATGGTTTTTACCGTAACTTTGACCAAGCAGCGAAGAACGTTGTGCAAGTATATGGCGATGGCTTTTTACCTCGTATCGATAACGAAGCCGAAGATATTTCGTTTTCACTAGGTTTGCGTGGAGAGTTAAATCCAGATTGGAGCTATGACGTATCTGCCGTATATGGTGAAAATAGCTATGATTTCACTTCAAAAAATACTCTAAATGCGTCGTATGCTGCTGAATATATGGCGAATAACCCAGATGCAAGTGATGCTGATATTGCTGCTAACGCGGGCCCTTCAGGCGGATACTCAGGTGGTTTTAGATTTGATCAAACAACCGTTAATGCAGACCTTAATGGTATTATTGATATTGGTCGCAGCGAGCCATTATATGTATCTGTGGGTGCTGAATACCGTAAAGAAAACTATGAAATCGTGCCGGGCGAAGAAGCCTCTTATGCGTGTGGTTTAGCTAACTCAGATAGCTCATACCCTGCGGTAAATGACAGCAGCGTATTTGCTGAGTGTGGTTTCCAAGCTTATAACGGTTTGCGCCCTGAAGCGTCAAACAAAGAGAGCCGTCACAGCTATGCATTTTATGTAAATGCCGAAACGCTGATCACGGACGCATGGCAAGTAAGTACAGCGCTTCGTTATGAAGACTTCTCTGATGCAGGTGATGACATCATTGGTAAGCTCGCAACGCGCTATGAAATTACCGATGACTTTGCCGTGCGTGGTGCGATTTCTTCTGGCTTTAGAGCACCATCACTGCAACAAAGTGCCTATACAGCCTACACCACAAACTTAGGTGCTGGTGGCGTGTTATTGCAATCATTCACAGCAACAGCGGGCTCTGATTTTCCGTCAGCACTTGGCGTTGATAGCCTTGGCCTTGAAAGCTCAGAAAACTTAAGTGCAGGCTTTGTTTACAACGTAACCAGCGATTTATCGCTAACCGTTGATTTTTACCATGTTGCTATTAAAGACAGAATTACCCTTGGCAGCTTAATGTCGGCGGACGATGTTTCGTTTAGTGCCGAGGCCGTGGCCGCGCTTAATGCAACAGGGGCACAGCAAGCTAACTACTTCTCAAACTCAGTTGATTCAACCACCAAAGGGGTTGATATTATTGCTTCGTACCGCACCGATTTGTACGACGGTAATTTCTCAGCAACCTTTGCGGGTAACATTAACGAAACTGAAATTGATGATGTAAATGCACCTGAGGGTATTCCTGAATCAATCGCCCTTGATGATTTACAACGTAGTTTCTTAACAGATGGTCAACCTGGTGAGCGTGCAACGCTAACGTTTGAATACGATCGTGGCGATTTCAACAGCATGCTACGCTTTAACTACTATGGTGAAACAGACGTTAAATACTTTGGTAATGACCACATTGGCTTGCCTGATGAGTTATCACCTACCGGTGAGTTTAAAGACACAAGCACGGTAGAATCAGCGGTATTAGTGGATGTTAACGTAGGCTATCAGCTAACTGACGAACTCATGCTATCGGCGGGTATTGATAATATCTTTGATGTAACGCCAGACGAGCTAGGCGAAGATGAAGCGCTTGATTTTATTACGAATAAAGCATTCAAATACCCTGTTCGAGCACTACCTTATGGTTTTGATGGTATGACCTACTACGCAAAATTAAGTTTTAGTTTTTAATTCCTAAGTTGATATGAAACTTAAATAGCGCCTAACGGCGCTATTTTTTTGCTTAATTGTAGTATCCGACATTTGTCGCTCTAATTAATGACAGCTGTCTTTAATTAGAGAGTTGCAAGGGGAAAGTTTCGAGGTGCGAGATGCGAGTCTTTAGCAGCGCCTCATCAGAGCCCGTATATAAGTACGCAATCACATCAGCTTAATGTAAAAAAAGGCTTGTGCAATCGGAGGAGTCCATATAAGCGATTTTATATCGCGTTTTATTTCGCTTTTTTGAGTTTTCATATGCATTTAAGCACTCCAAAATCTATTTAGTAGAATGCTTCCAAATAACAAAATCCAACCTGCAACTATAATTGTGTAGTAGACAGTCGAATTAATTATTGGCTCTAAAGTGAAGTGTGGTGAAAATAATTTTTTTACCGGTTTAAAGAATAGCTTTGGGTTTAAGCTACCCGCTAAAATTATAAGTGAAATTGCTAGACAACTAATGAACTCTAACCAGTCTAGGCCTTGTAATATAAGCAAATAAATACCGACAGTTAAATTAATAGCTGCTGCCAATCCGAACAAAATAGATAGCAGCTTTTCCTTTTTATTAAGCGTTTCCATACTGTAATACTCCTTATTACATTATTTAATACCTATATATTTCGGTAAGTTACGAGAATAAAGTTGCAAGGGGAAAGTTGCAAGGGGAAAGTTTGCGAGATGCGAGTCTGTGGCAGCGATTTTATATCGCGTTTTATCTTATTCAATGCGCAGCCTCTTTGAGAGTTTTTGGTTTCTCTGTGTAGCGCGAAGCGCCTCTGTGTTCCCTGTGGTTCAAATTATTTTCACAAAGAGAAGTTAATGAGAAGAAAAAGAGGAAGTGAAAACACCTCCTCCATAATTGTAATATTTTTGCTATTTCGAACTACTAACCACTCGCTCGCATATCTCGCGCATTTGTTGTTTTATTTCGGGTTCTTTTTCATCGAATAATTTGGTGATACGTTCGATATAGGCATGGTTTTCTTCGAATGGCACGCCGATCTCGTAGACATCGGCAGCTTCTCGTAGCATTTCTTTATCAAACTCACTGAAAATATCGACCATTTCTTGGGCTTTTTCTCGCTCAATACCAAGTGCTTCAAAGGCTGAACGGCCCATACGCATAGTGCTGTCGTAAGTTTCGCGAATAATATCTCGAGAACCGTAAGCCCATAAATCGTATACATGATGGCGGTCTACAGCGCGGGCAACAACATGTAAATGCGGATAATTTTGCATCGCGTAACGAACTAATTTAGTTATTTGTTCGGCATCATCAAGTGCAACAACCAGCAGTTTTGCATCTTCAATGCCTGCAGCACTGAGTAGATCTGGTCGAGTGGCATCACCAAAAAAGTTACGAATACCAACACGCTCAAGGGCCTCAAGTTGTTTGTAGTTGTAATCAATCACGGTGGTTTTATAGCCGCCAGCTTGTAAAATACGGTCAACAAGTCCACCCATTCTGCCTGAGCCTGCGATGATCACATGGCTATCATCAGGGAACTCTTCTGTTTCTTTTCCTGCTTGCTCACAAATAAAGCGTGGTGCTATCACACGTTGATAGAGAATAAATAACCCCGGCGAAAGCAGCATTGATAAGGTCACAACCAGTAATAGTTGGTCGGCAACGGCTGCGGCTAAAACATTATTAGACACACTGTAAGCAAGTAGTACAAAACCAAACTCACCAGCTTGTGCAAGCCCTAGTGCTAACAACCAAAGTGCGGCGCCTCTTAAGCCAAAAATGCGGCCTAAAATTAATAGCACAACTGTTTTAGTTGCAATCAGTGCGCCGGTTAATAGCACGATGGTAGCTAGGTTATCTGCGAGTAATTGAAAATTGATGCTCGCACCAACGGTAATAAAAAATAGACCTAGTAATAGCCCTTTGAAGGGATCGATATTACTTTCAAGCTCATGTTTATAAGGTGAATTTGCAAGCACAACACCTGCTAAAAAGGTGCCAAGTGCAGGTGATAAGCCAACTAACGACATCATTAAAGCGATACCTATAACAAAGAATAGGGCTGTAGCGGTAAATAACTCGCGAAGCCGTGCAAGTGCTACAAATCTAAAAATCGGTGCGGTTAAGTAGTTACCGCCAAAAACGACGAGCGCAATCATACCTAAAGTAACCAGCGCTGCTTGCCAGCTCTCAAGGTTTGCTACCAAACTCAAGCCACCATGACCGTCTTCGCTTGCATGGGCTGTATCTGCAATGGCGGGTGCTAATTCAGGTAAAGCAAGCAAGGGAATAAACGCAAGCATAGGAATAACGGCTATATCTTGGGTGAGTAATACGCTAAATGAGGCTTGGCCGCCATCTGATTTTAATAGCCCGCGCTCTGAAAGCGTTTGCAGTACAATAGCGGTCGATGAAAGCGATAATATTAAGCCTATTGTAAGTGCTGTTTGCCAAGCATGGCCAAATGCTAAACCAATCCCAGTAAACGCGGCAGCTGATAAAATCACTTGTCCGCCACCAAGGCCAATAAGCTGTTTTCGCATTGACCAAAGCGCTTTGGGTTCAAGCTCTAAACCAACAATAAACAGCATCATTACCACACCAAACTCAGCAAAATGCTGGATGGCAATCACATCAACATTTAAAAATGTCAGTGTTGGCCCAATAACAATACCTGCGAGTAAGTAGCCAAGTACTGAGCCAAGCCCAAATTTACTGGCAATAGGCACGGCGATAATGCCTGCAATGAGGAATATATAGGCGATTAAGAGTAAGTCAGTCATCGTAATCCTGTTTGTTTTTAATTAACTATGATTGTTTTCGCTAGTTTTGCCAGCAGTTAGGTAGTGAATGCAATCAAAATACGAATTTAGTCAGTAAAATGACAACAAGGCATGGTGTTTAGTCAAAACGAGTAAGACAAAATAAGGGGTAAAAAATCATCGTTTTTTCCTTAAAAATACTTGCGTAGCGCTAGGCTAGGTATATACTCGCAACACTTTAAATAGGAGCAAAAAATGAGCAAAAAGAAACAACGTACACAAGGCCTAGTTGATACTGGTCGTGGTGTAATTAACGATAATGTGTACGCCGCAATGGTGACATCTAAGCTGTTCACAGCAAAAGTAGAGAAACCTAAAAAAGGTAAAGGTGCATATCAACGTAAGGCAAAACATGCAGGACGAGAGTCCTATTTAATCGCTGCTTAATTAAGTTGTGATCAAATAGGATTTTTGTGAAAAGCAAACACTGAGTGTTTGCTTTTTTTATGACTAAATTTCGTGTTAAGAATAATTTTCACTCAATTTTTATAGAAATTTTTACCTGAAAACTAATTTATTCGTTATATACCCATAATCGATACGATAATTATTTTCGCCTAGCCTCACACAAGTGCTGCCTGTTTTTTATACAAACTAGGAGTGGCGTGCTTTTCGTGGTTAAAATATTGTTAATTTTATGTTTATTTTTACTCGGTAGAATCACTCTCGTTTTTGCTTTTCGATAAAAATAATTAATTCTTTTTTAGTGTTTTTAACTAAATCATACATCAAAAAGTGTGTTTTTTTTACCCTTTATAGGTAAATGCAAGCTTGACGTAATAGCGCTTTGTGTTACTTTAAGGTTGGATTTGTAAAATAAATGTTATTAAAACTTTGGGCGGAGGGAGCGAATGAGCTCGCATAAATTAATAAAAAATGCCTTTAAACTGAGTGCGCTGTCACTAGGTTTATACGGCTTTACAGCACAGGCTGCGATTGATTGCAGCAACTTAGAAGTGTGGCAACAAGGGCAAACTCATGTTGGTGGTGATCGGGTTCAGGCACAAGGTAGCGCTTATGAAGCTAAGTGGTGGACGCAAACCAACCCTGTGGAGACTTCTGGTGTCGATCAAGAGTGGCGTTTATTGGGTGTTTGTGACAGCGTTGTCAATGAGAATCAAGCACCTCAAATTAGCAGCTTAACACCCGCAGAGGGTTCTTTATTTACCACTAGTGACAGCGTTGTCATAAGCGCTGTCGCCGCTGACCCTGATGGCAGCGTGGCAAGTGTTGAGTTTTTTGTTGATGGTACATCGCTGGGTGTTGTGACAAGCGCACCTTATTCAGCGAGCTGGCAAGCAACGCAAGGCAGCCATGTGATTAGCGCGGTCGCAACGGATGATTTAGGGCTAACCTCTACAGCGGTTGCACATTCAGTGAGTGTGTCTGATGACGTTGAGCCGGTTAACCAAGCGCCAGTGGCAAGCATTGAATTTAGCTCACTGCCATCACAAGTAACTGTGGGTGACAGTGTGGTGTTTGCGCTTTCTGGCACTGATAGCGATGGCCAAGTGACTGCGTTATCGTTAACTGAAAACAACACTGAAGTTCATCAAGCAAGTGCCGCTTCTTCAAGTTATACGTGGCAGGCTCCAGCACTTGGGCAATTTTCATTTACCTTAACGGTAACCGATAACGAAGGCGCGACGGATACACAAAGCAAAGTTGTTAATGTTGTTGAAGCAACAGAACCAGGTACAGATTGTAAACCACAAGGCTTATACCAAACACCGGGTGTCAATACCCCATACTGTAGCGTGTATGATGAAAATGGCCGCGAGAAAATGGGCGCCGATCATCCACGCCGAGTTATTGGTTATTTTACGAGTTGGCGAAATGGCGCCAATGGTCAGCCAAGCTACTTAGTGAATGATATCCCTTGGGACAAGATCACCCATATTAACTATGCCTTTGCGCATGTTGATGGCAATAACAAGGTCTCGATTGGTGATCCAAATGCAGCTGGCAACCCAGCGACAAACATGACTTGGCCGGGCGTTACAGGCGCTGAAATGGATCCAAGTTTTAGTTACACAGGTCACTTTAACTTACTCAATAAATTCAAAAAACAACACCCAGATGTAAAAACCTTAATCTCTGTAGGTGGCTGGGCTGAAACAGGTGGTTATTTTGGTGAAGACGGTACTCGCGTAAACAGCGGTGGTTTCTACACGATGACAACCAATGCCGATGGCTCAGTGAACCAAGCGGGGATTGATGCCTTTGCGAAAAGTGCCGTTGAGTTTATTGAAACCTACGGTTTTGATGGTGTCGATATTGATTACGAATACCCATCGTCAATGAATGACTCAGGCCACCCTGATGATTTTCCTATCTCTAATGCGCGTCGCGCAGGCCTTAATGCCTCGTATCGAGTATTGATGCAAAAACTACGTGAAGAACTTGATATTGCAGGTGAAAAGGCGGGTAAGCATTACTTGTTAACGATTGCTTCGCCATCTTCAGGTTACTTATTACGTGGCATGGAAACATTCCAAAGCGTGAAGTATCTCGATTACGTTAACATTATGTCTTATGACTTACATGGTGCATGGAATTCACATGTAGGCCATAACGCAGCCTTGTTTGATACCGGTCTTGATTCTGAATTAGCGCAATGGGGCGTTTATACCACCGCTGAGTTTGAAGGAATTGGTTACTTAAATACGGATTGGGCTGTGCGTTATTTCCGCGGCGCGGTTTCTGCGGGTCGAATCAATATTGGTATTCCATATTACACTCGTGGCTTTAAAGATGTGTCGGGTGGTACTAATGGTTTATGGGGCCAAGCAGCGCTGCCAGATCAATCAAAATGTGCGAAAGGGACTGGCGTTGGTGAGAAAAACCAATGCGGTAATGGTGCACTTGGCATAGATAACCTATGGCACGATAAGAACGATGTGGGTGAAGAAATGCCAGCAGGTTCGAACCCACTATGGCATGCGAAAAATCTCGAAAACGGCATTAACCCTTCTTACCTTGAAATCTATGGTCTAACGCCAGAAACCGATGCAGATGATGTGTTAACAGGTACTTACACACGTTACTACGATGATGTAGCAGTTGCTCCATGGCTTTGGAATGCAGAGAAAAAGGTTTTCTTATCAATTGAAGATGAGCAATCAATGGCAACCAAAGTTGATTATGTTATCAACAATGGCCTTGGCGGCATCATGTTCTGGGAGCTTGCCGGTGACTATGATTATGACTCAGCGAAAGGTGAGTACTTCATGGGCTCAAGCTTAACCACACTTGCTTACGATAAATTTAACCAAAGTGGTGTGGCTTACAACACTCATCAAGGTAATGTCGATTTTACCCTGCCAAGCGAAGCTGTTGACGTAAGCTTTACAGTGAAAGATTTCCCAATTGGTGATGATAACTATCCGATTTCACCAACATTCGCATTCACGAATAACTCAGATATCGACTTAAGCGGCGCGAAAATCAGCTTTGATGTGCCCGTTTCTACCTCGGCAATTTTCAAATCAAATTGGAATGCACAAGAAAAGCTCGGTATGGCTGTAGAAGCGAATGGCTCGAATGCAGCTGGCGATAATATCGGCGGCTTTGAAAATGAGTTCCATCGTTTTTCAATCACCTTAGTGAATGAGTGGGGCGGTATCGAAAAGTCGTTTAACACTGGTGAAACCGTTGAGGCGCAAGTTATGTACTACATGCCAATTACGGGCCCATCTAACTTCACAATTGAGAAAAATGGCAAAACCTACGCCTTCAAATACGAATACCCAATGCTACCAGATGGCACAGCTGGCAGTGGTAATACTGGCGGTGACACCGGTGGTGATATGGGGGGCGAGGAAAACTGTAACGGTGTTGATGTAGCAAGCATCCCTGTGTATCCAAATTGGCCGCAAACTGACTGGGCTGGTAACCCAAGCCATGCTGTTGGCGGCGACCTAATGAATCACAACAATGTGATTTACGAAGCAAAGTGGTGGACGAGCACAGAGCCAGGCACATCTGCTGACTGGACAGTGAGTTGCACGCTTTAACCAACTAAGCGGAGCAAGGACTTTGCTCCGCATTTCTACAGCGAGAACAACAATGAAAGTAATGAAATCAAAGGCATTGTCTTTATCGGCAGTGGCAACCAGCATGCTGATTGCCTGTGCATCAAGCCATGTGAATGCCCACGGATTCTTAGAAAGCCCGAAGGCACGCCAAGCATTTTGTAATGCCGATGGCGGTTACTGGTGGCCTGCGGATGGCTCGGGTATTCCTAATCTTGCTTGTCGCGCAGCGTTTGTTGAAGCAGGACATGTGCAGTTTGTGCAAGATATTGAATACTCGGCAAATACGGTTAATTACACTGACCTTGATGCAGTAAAACAAAGTGTACCTGATGGCCGATTATGTGCCGCAGGCGACCCTGAAAAACGCGGTATGGATTTACCTTCAGCGCATTGGCAACGCAGTGAGGTTATTCCTAATGCAAATGGCGATATTTTAGTGCGCTTTTTAGCAAGTACGCCGCATAACCCGAGTTTTTGGCAGTTTTATTTAACAAAACCGGGCTTTGATAGTGCGACTCAAGTGCTTACTTGGGATGACCTAGAGCTTGTTGAAGAGTACGGTAATCTTGATTTTAGCATTGACGCTAACAACGACCGTTACTATGAAATGAGCGTGTCGATTTCACAAGGGCGCAGTGGCGATGCCATATTATATACGCGTTGGCAACGAGATGATGCCGGTGGCGAAGGCTTCTACAACTGTAGCGATATCAATATCGTTAGCGATGCGACCCCGGCAGAGCCAAGCGATTGGACAGTAATCAGCTACTTTGTTCGTCAAGGACAAGATGCTGAGGTTGGTGGTAGTGTGTCAGCTCGGTTATTTGATGAAAATGGCCAAGAGTTACTTACTCAACAAATGCAGATCACAGCTGATAATCAAGCTAATTGGCAGGCTGAATTTGCAGCGCTGTTAAACCTTAATTACGCGCACTTAGTTAATATTGGCGTGCAAAATAGCACTGGAGATATTGCCTTTGATGCGTCTGATTTAATGACTAATCAAGTCTTTACAACGAATGCAAACTACAGCTTTGCACTAAGCGTACAAGCGTCTCCTGACAATACCGCGCCAATTATTCATCAACCAGGTGACCTTCAAGTCGAAGAAGAGAGCAGCACCGCGATACACCTGCACGCCTTTGATGATCAGCAAAGCACCTTAACTTATAGCTGGGATGTACCTGCACCACTGAGCTTTACGGGTAGCGATGCCAACATCACGCTAAACGCCCCCGCTGTAGATGCTGATGCAAGCTACACCGTAAGTGTATCTGTGTCAGATGGCGAGCTCACAAGTCAAGTAAGTTTTACCGTGACTGTGCTTAATAGCACTGTGGTCGACCCTGATCCTGTTGATCCGAGCGTGCCTGCTTGGAATAGCACAAGCCAATACAACACGGGCGATAAAGTGAGTTTTAACGGCGGAGTTTACAGTGCGAAATGGTGGAACCAAGGCGCACAACCAGACAGTAGTGATGCATGGCAGCTTGAATCTGGCAGTGCATCAATCGAGTGGAACAGCGGCAAAGCCTATCAAGGCGGCGACGAAGTAACCTATCAAGGACAGCGCTATCGAGCGCAGTGGTGGACCCAAGGAGATGTACCGGGTGCCAGCCAAGTATGGACAGAAATCTAAAGTTTTGTAGTTCAAACTTTATCAATAACAGCGTAACGCTATATAAAAACAGATAAGAGAGAATCATGAATATAAAACAATTAAGCGCAGCCATTGGTGTTGCACTCTTTGCAAGTGCAGCGAATGCAGCTCCTTCAACACCAACCATTATTTGGGAGCCACAAGAGTACTCATTTGTTGAGGTTGATCTTGAAGGTACAGGTTCATATAAGAGCTTGGTGAACCGCGTTGATGAAGTCACTATCAGCATTGAATGGAACGCATGGAGTGGGGATGGCGGCGACAGCTATAAAGTGTACTTCGATGATATGTTGGTTAATGAAGGCTCGCTCGCAGCAGGCACTAAAAGTGGTGTTATTAGCTTCCCGTATGATAAAGCAGGTCGTCACACATTATATGTAGAACTATGTGAAGGCGGTACCACCTGTGCTCGCAGTGAAGGTAAGCCAATTGTTATTGCCGATACAGATGGCGGTCACTTAGCGCCATTGCCGATGGATTATGATCCAAACAACCAAGATATTGGTACCAAAGACGGTCTTGTAACCGGTGCCTACTTTGTAGAATGGGGTATTTATGGCCGTGATTATGATGTAACTAATATTCCAGCGCAAAACCTCAGTCATATCTTGTATGGGTTTATTCCAATTTGTGGACCTAATGACTCATTAACTGGCGGTCCTAAAAACGCGCTAAATACGGCGTGTGCAGGCTCGCAAGATTTTGAAGTGGTGATCCACGACCCATGGGCTGCGATTCAAAAAGCACTACCAGGTGTTGATAGTAATGACCCAATTCGTGGTACGTATTCGCAATTAATGGCGTTAAAGCAGCGTTACCCTGATCTGAAAATTTTACCATCAGTAGGTGGTTGGACTTTATCAGACCCATTTGCTTACTTTACCGATAAAGCCAATCGCGACACGTTTGTGGCATCAATGGAAGAATTTTTAAGAACGTGGAAGTTCTACGACGGTGTTGATATTGACTGGGAATACCCAGGTGGTCAGGGTGCTAATCCAAACTTAGGCGACCCAGTTGCTGACGGCCCAGCATATGTTGCGTTAATGCAAGAGCTGCGTGCGATGCTTGATAAGCTTGAAGCCGAGACAGGTCGTGAGTATGAGTTAACATCAGCGATTGGTGCAGGTTACGACAAAATTGAAGATGTCGACTACTCACAAGCTCAACAATATATGGATTACATTTTCTTAATGAGCTACGACTATTATGGTGCATGGAGCAATGTAACGGGCCATCAGGCTGCGCTTTATTGTTCATCGCATTTCCGTGTTGGTCAGTGTGATGGCACGGGTGTTGATGAAGAAGGTGTTCCATATAAAGGTCCTGCTTATACAACTGATAATGCAGTGCAAAATCTACTTGCGCAAAACGTACCATCGAAGAAAATCGTGGTAGGTGCTGCTATGTATGGCCGTGGCTGGGAAGGTGTTTATCCAGAAAACGCGACTATCGCTGATAACCCAATGACAGCCCCTGGTAATGGCAAACTTAAAGGCACTACAGCGCAAGGTGTATGGGAAGACGGTGTTATTGATTATAAAGGCATCAAAACTTACATGTTGGGCGCTGCTGAAAATGGCATCAATGGCTTTGAAACAGGTTATGACGAACAAGCCGAAGCCGCTTATGTATGGAATCGTAGCAACGGTAAATTAATTACATACGATAACCGTCGTTCAGTTTTGGCAAAAGGTGCTTATGTGAATCAATATAACCTAGGTGGCCTATTTGCATGGGAAATTGATGCTGATAATGGTGATATTCTTAATGCAATGCATGAGGGGTTAGGTGGTACAGTCACTGAGCCTAGCAATAGAGCGCCCGTGCTTTCTGTATCAAGCACAGTATCTGTAAACTCTGGCGAAAGTGTATCTGTTAGTGCATCGGCAACTGACGCTGATAACGATCCACTAAGCTTTAGCTGGACAGCTGACAGCGCATTAACAGTAAGCGGTGAAAATTCAAATACCCTTGTAATCACAGCGCCATCAGTGAGT
Source organism: Pseudoalteromonas sp. BZA4 (assembly GCF_040104395.1). Classification (NCBI taxonomy): domain Bacteria; kingdom Pseudomonadati; phylum Pseudomonadota; class Gammaproteobacteria; order Alteromonadales; family Pseudoalteromonadaceae; genus Pseudoalteromonas; species Pseudoalteromonas sp. BZA4. The sequence continues at coordinate 81,966 of NZ_JBECOT010000010.1, read as the reverse complement.
GCGGATACGCAATACACGGTTACTGTCAGTGTGAGCGATGGCGAGGCAAGTGTAAGCCGTAACGTTACAGTGAATGTAGTAGCACCAACGACAGGCGAGAACCAAGCCCCTGTAGTTGCGGCAATTGCAGATAAAACAGTGGCTGAAGAGGCGAGTGTGGACGTGGCTGTTTCGGCATCTGATGCTGATGGCGATGCGCTTTCATACAGCTGGACAGTGCCAGCAGGCTTAACATTAGTGGGTTCAGGTGCTGATGTGAGTTTACAAGCGGGCAGCGTTGATGCAGATACTAGTTATGTTGTATCGGTTTCGGTAAGCGATGGTCAAACAGCAACAGCAGTGAGCTTTAATGTTACCGTGACAGATTCTGGCACAACAACTCCGCCAGATGGTGAAACCACATGGGATGCAGCGGCGACTTATGTTGGTGGTGATACGGTGATTTATAATGGCGTAGAATACACTGCTAAGTGGTGGACACAAGGTGAGCGCCCTGATTTAGGCGGCCCATGGGAAGCAAGTTCACAACCAACCGGCGGAAATGGTGATGTTGTCTGGCAAGCTGCGGGTATCTATAACGGTGGCGACCAAGTCACTCACCAAGGTAATAAATACGAAGCGAAATGGTGGACTCAAGGAGACGAGCCAGGTGTCGCAGATGTATGGAAAGCACTTTAAGTGTAATAACCACATTTAATGCCCATCATTAAAATGTGATTTCCCTTCAAAGCAGCCGCATGGCTGCTTTTTTGTGAGGGAAGTTAGAAAGGGGAAAAGGGAAACAAAGCTTTCAGCTTTCAGCCTTCAGCGGTCAGACGCGCGAAACAAGTTTCATGCCTGCGAATGAAAACATAAGGCGCTAGGTTCTGGGTTCTAGGACGTGATGTAAAATCTCTGCTACAGACTCGTATCTCGTATCTCGTAACTTTACTCTTTCCCCTTGAAACTCGCTAACTTATGGTTTCCCACTTCACACATTGGTCTTTCATACATTATCAACCATACTTGAATAATATGATCTGTAAGTATTTAAATTAAGGTGGCTTAATGGGGTTAAAAGCGCTGTTTTTACTTGTTGCTGTATTAAGTAACTCGGCTTTTAGCTGCGATAAAACCTTAAAAGTGGGGATTAGTCAGCAGTGGGCACCTTATGCTTTTACACAAAATGGTAAGCTCACCGGCATTGATATTGATGTGGTTAATTTAGTGCTAAAAGAGGCAGGATTTTGCGCTAAATACGTTGTTATGCCTTCATCTAAACGGGGCTTTGCAGAGCTTAAGCACGGTAAAGTCGATTTACTACCGGCAGCAAGCTATAGCACAGAACGTGACTCTTTTAGTTTCTTTTCCGAGCCTTACCGTAATGAAGTGATGCGCTTGTTTTGGTACCCGCATGGCCGGTTAGAATCTCTTGATTTACAAGGGCTGCTCGAACATCAGCAAGTTATTTTAACTAACAGTGGTAGTTACTTTGGCCCTGACTTCACTCATTTGAAAGAAGACGCAAAATATAAAGAACAACTCGTTACTGTGTCATCTTTACGTCAGCGCCTCGCTATGCAGTTGCTAGGCGGGTCGATTTTTTTGTTGATGATGAACTAGCTGGTTTATATTTAATTCAAAAAAATAATCAGCAGGGTATCGAGCTGCATCCGTATATTGTCAATAATGACAGCGTTTATTTTATGCTGAGTGAAACAACCCTGTTAGCAGAAGACAGAGCGGCTATTAACTCAGCAATTTTAAACAACCAGCAAGCGATAACTGAGATCATCGCTCGCTATGTTAAGCACTAAACTATCCCAAACGAGTTACGCGCAATTTAATGCGCCCCGCATTCGCCCCATAAAAGCGGTTTAGGTCGTTAGCAAAAGGGCAAAACTCGCCTGATTTAGCAATCCGAATATCGGCACCCTCAGCAATTTCAAACAAATGCTCGTCGTTGTTATCGATAGCGCCAATCAACGCAAACCATTGTGCGTGCGGTAATCGTCTAAACGGTTCAAGCACGGCCATCGGGATTTCTTTCACCCCAAGTTGGATATTGTCACGGTGCCAGCCCGCAGGGCCGCAACTAATGCCGTCGTCATACCAAGTTTGCTCTGGATAAGGCGTAAATCGGTAAGTACCACCTTGCTCTAACATTAAGCCGGTGTGGTTGTACTTTTCTGCGCCATACACAAACACATCTTTACTTTCGTCTATGCTCAGCACCGTCATATTTTGTTTATCAAGCGCAATATGCGGGCTTAAACCCTTAAAGCTTAAGCGAGTTTCGTCATTATAAAGTACGTCGTAGTGAAGGCTCTTTAACGATTCAGGGCGATAGCTTGTTAAACGATTAATACGCTCTGCGACAGTGTAATGAATAGTTGGCGTGAGCGCGCTTTGTTCGTTATCAACCAATACACAGCATTCGCGATCTACCAGTTTAAACAAAGGGTTAAACCAAAAATAGTTTTGCTGATGGCTTAGTGCCAATGGATCTGGTGTAACGGTGACATCATCTTGAGCAATGAGATTACGATGCTCTGCTGGGAGCAGGGTGTTGTAATTGATATCCGCACTGGTAAGTAAGTTTAATGCAACGGTTTGTTCTATCAGCCACTCAATCGCATAGCGCAGGCAAATGTCGGCTAAACCATCACGATAATAGCCACCACCCACATCTGAATGAGCGCCCGCAAACCAGATCTCTTGTACATGCGGTGCACTATTAATAAGTGTGGGTTCAAATGCACGGCGCTTTTCATCAAGTGCTACGCAATGAAGGGCTGCTTTTATATTGCTCGCTAGTGTGTAGTTTTCAAAAATAACGTGCTCAGCACCGCGGGTTGCTTTTGTTACTTTTGAAAAACCAATAGATGCAACGGTATCAAATACACATAAGTAAACATCATCACTAATAAGTGGCTCTAAACATTTGGCAAAGCGCCTAGCAAGAGCAGCACCGCGGCTAAAGCCAGTCAGAAGTATTTTATCACCTACAGTGTAGTAGCTTTTAAAGTCGCTCATTGCACGATTTAAAATGCTGGCAACATCATCGCCTCTTGGTGCAAGGGCTTGATTAAATAAACGTCGAAAGCGGCTACCTTGGGTGCCTATACCCTGATAATAAAAGCTAAGTTGAGTTGGAAATGGTGTTTCGGGTTCACTATTGAGTGCGCCACCAAAAAGCAAATGAAGTTTAAGAATATTAGAAATACTGGCGTCTTCTTTGAAGTGTGCAGCGCTGAATTGTTCAGCATCACGAGGCTCGCTGCCTGTGCCATCAAAGTTGAAAATCAGCGTTTTAGCGGTCATAGCGTCATTCCTTTAGTGGTTTGTATAAACATACTCCCACTTTATGAAAATTAGAAGACAAATATGCAGCGCTTTAATGAAAAATGGGCTTTGATTTTCAAAGCCCATTTATTTGCACTTAATAAAATTAGCCGACTCTAGCTACGGTATGCTTTTGTAAAATTTCTAACAAAATCTCGTAGTCTTTTTCGATTTCGAGTAGCTTAAGTTGAATATCTTTTAGCGTATTGCCCTTACTTGCGGCCAGTACCTCTAGCTCAGTAAAGTGCTGGTGCAATTTGGCTGCACCCACATCGCCACAGGTCCCTTTTAGGGCATGGCTGGTGGTTGCAATCGCATAGTAGTCTTTGTCTTTGATTGCTTGTGTTAGCAGCGTTATTTTTTTATGTGAGCTTTCTAAAAACATCTTACTCACTTTGTTTAATAGCACCTCGTTATTCATCAAACGACCGAGGGCAGCTTCGCGATTCCAATGCTGTTTTTCTTCATCGATTAATTCTTCTTGCAGTATAGCGGGCGACTGATTTACCTCAGGCACAGCAATCGTTTTTGGCGCTGTATAATGTTTAGGGTACGTTGATGCAACCCATTTTGCTGTGGTGGTGATGAGCTTATCGGCACTGATTGGTTTTGTGATGTAATCGCTCATACCTGCATTTAAGCACTTTTTACGCTCACCGAGCATGGCATTGGCTGTCATGGCAATAATTGGGATCTCGCTATGGTACTCTCCACCAGCACCTTTGCGTATTTGTGCTGCTGCATCATAGCCATTTAACACGGGCATTTGGCAGTCCATTAATACGCAGTTAAATGGGTCGTCTTCAGGTGCACTGGCCAATATTTCAATGGCTTGCTGACCATTCGACGCCATTTCAAAGCGCAGTGCTAAGCTCATTAATGTGCCTTTGGCAACTGCAGCATTTATATCGTTATCATCAACGATCAGGATTTTTGCTCCAGCAATATCAACATCTATGTGAATTTGCGTATCAGTCTCGCGACGAAGTGGTATTGTGTCTTGAGCAGGCTGCTCTTTTATGAGTCGTTCATCAGCTAGTTTAAGTAAAAACTCAGACATAAGCACAGGTTTAGATAAGCGCATAAAGGTGCAGAATTTAGCTTGCGGTGGTGGTTCGGTTGGGTTTATAAGCACCACTAATTTAAAGGGCAGGCTATGGTCATAGGTATTTTCACTATAGCTATCAAGTTTTGCGAGTAACGGATTGCCAGGCTCTAAAATTAGCGTATCAAAGGTCATATTATCGTTAATTTCAAAGTTTTCTAGGTCAACATTCGTGAGCTGTCCACCGCAATGAGAGATTAGTTTTGTTAGGCTTCGTTCAAGCTCAGGTTGTTTGACCGACACAGCAAAAACGCTGTCTTTTAAGCGGCTGCTTGGTTGGCGTTTTTTTACATTTTGGCTGTCTAACTGAATGGTAAATGTGAAAGTACTCCCTTTCCCCTCGGTTGATTCAAAGGAAATTTGTCCATTCAGTAAACTAGCTAGTTGCTTACATATCGATAAACCAAGCCCTGTGCCTCCATATTGCGAAGCCACACTGTTATCGGCTTGGGTGAAAGCACTAAACAATTTATTTTGATTTTCAGGCGCAATACCAATGCCGGTATCTTGAATTGTGCAGCATAGCTCAACGTTATCATCGCTAAGTCGTTTGCTTGTGGCGGTAAATTTTATAAAGCCCGTTTTAGTAAATTTAATTGCGTTATTAATTAAATTGGTAATCACTTGTGAGTAACGATGAGGATCAGTAACTATCGAACTGTACTCAACATCGGCAATATCTAAAATAAATTCAAGGTTTTTCTCTTGGGCTTTAACAGCCATACTGCCACTTAAACTTTCAAAAAACTTAATAGGGTTGAACGCTTTTTTATCCAAGTCGAGTTTGCCAGCCTCAATTTTTGATAAATCAAGAATGTCGTTAATGAGCACATTTAAGCTATTAACGCTTACCTCGGTCATTTCTAAATAATGTTGCTGTTGATTAGTTAATGACTCTCGTTTAATTAAATTGAGTGTGCCGATAATGCCGTTTAAAGGAGTACGCATTTCATGGCTGATATTGGATATAAAAGCGCTCTTAACTTGGCTGGCTTTTTCTAGCTGGGCAGTTCTTTTTGCAACTTTAATTTCGAGTTCGTTATTTATTTGCTTAATTTTGTCATTAGCAATTTTTTCTACGGTCATGTCGCGAATGAGTATGGCTGTGCCGTTGTGTTGGTGGTGTTCATCAAAAATAGCTGAAAAAGCGAGTGCTAAATGAGTCGTGTGTTGATTGGCTTGCTGATAGTCGACTTCAATTTCATGTTGTTTTCTATTGGTTTTAAGGGAGCTGCAGATTTCTTGGATATTAATATTTGAAAATAGATTCAACTTGTTTATATCAACCCCTAATACTTGCTCCCTCTGAAAACCAAAAAGCTCAGTAGCTGCTTTATTCCAACTAGACACTTGGCCTATATCACTTATTGCAATAATGGCATCTTTTGAGCCGCTGATAATGGCTGAAGACACCGCTCTTGCTTCGGCAAGCTCGCGATTACGTTTTAAATTTCGATGTAAAAACCCAAGTACAAACACCAAAAAAGCAGATACGCCCAACAAAAATGCATAAGTGCTGATCCTTTGCTCGCGTTCCATCGCATTAATTTCAGAGTGAGGTAGCATAATGTGGGCATCTATAAACCCGGTTTCTAAATCTCCAGTAAATGGAATGCGCTTAGTTAAAGCTTGGTATTGTTGTTTACCTGCAAAGTTAGAGCTAATACTAAGTATATTTTCTAAATAGGCTGGTTCAGGTTTATATACTGAGTCCCAGCGTTTATTCGGCGCTAAGTCACGGCTAAAGCGAAAGTCTTCATTAGGGTGAACTAAAAAGTAGCCTTCGCTGTCTGTTAGGATCAATGAGTTTGGTGCTTGTACCATCGCATTAAGAGATGCAAATAACTGAGATGTATTAATGTTTGCAATAATCAGCCCATAGCGCTGCATATTCTCATCAAAGATGGGTAAGGCTATTCGTAGCATAGGCTTATAAGGATAATCGAGCTTTCCATATTCCCGGTTAAGTGTTATTGCTGATAAATACATATCACCTTGTGACAATTGCGAACTTTGCTGATAGTAATCACGGCCACTTTTATCCTGTAACTGATTATCTGCTTTTACAACAATACCACCGGCAGCTTTGTCTACCCTGATCAGTTCTTGTCCTGCTTGTTGGGTGCTGATGATGCGTAATTGCTCGAATTCAGAATTTGATTGTAAAAATGCAACGAATATCGTTTCTAAACGTTTTTTCCATTGCTCTGAGGTCGTGTTATCAAGGGGGTCGTTACCACCATTTGCTGCAGCTCTGGCAAGTCCTGCTATAGGTGGAGTGGAATATAAAAACTGTAAATCGTTTTTATATTTATTTATTTTTTCATGGACTTGCACATCTACGGTAGCGCTTGATTCTCTCAGTCTTTCTGCAACGCTGTTTTTAATATTTTTATGAAGTTGTAGTTCGAAAAAGAAAATTGCTGAGCACATAATTGCGGCTATAAAAGCAACCGCTAATGGCACTAAAAAGCGTCCTTCAGAGGTTGTCGCTTTTTTCTGGTGTAATACTTCGTAATCCATGGTTTAGCCCTCCATACCGAAAACGTGAGTCGGTAGTAAGGTTTGATTTAGCTTAAAAACTAAAACTGGGTTCAGCAAGTATACAAACACAGCGGTTTCTCCCTTGATGCTTGGCTTGATAGAGCGCTTTATCTGCACAGCGAATTAGTTCGTCAGTGTCGATGGCTTCATGCCCAGAAAAAGTTGCGCTACCAATACTAATAGAGAGTACTCCTGAGGTTGCATGTGGGTGTTCAATATTTAGTTCACGAATGTTTGCCAAAAGCTTATGGGCAATAAATTGCGCCCCTTGAATATCGGTGTCTGGCAATACACATAAAAATTCTTCACCACCATAGCGGATAGTGATATCAGTTGGGCGATTAACACTTTTTTTGATTTCATCAGCAACACGTTTTAAACATTCGTCACCTTGTTGATGACCAAAAGAGTCGTTGTATTGTTTAAAATAATCAATATCGAGCATTAAAACCGAAAGAGCTTTATCGTTTCTAACTGCTAAACGAATGTTTTGATCAAGGGTGTTTTGTAAGAATCGTCGGTTGTTTAAACCTGTTAGGCTGTCGTGTTCACAAAGACTTTTGAGTAAATCTGCTTGCATTTTTAGGGTCAAATGTGCTTTTACGCGATTAAGTAAGGTAACGCCGTTAACAGGTTTTGTTACAAAATCGACAGCACCTGCTTGCCAGCAGCGATTTTGGTCATCTTGATCCATAATGGCGGAAATAAATATCACCGGAATGTCTTTATAAAGGGAGTGGTTTTTTAATAGCTTGCAAACATCTAGGCCGCTCATAGAGCCAAGCATCACATCAAGCAGTATTAAATCAGGATTTAGAGTTTCGCACAGGTGCAGCACGTTCTCACCGCAATCTGTTGTGTGGGTCTTATAGTAGGGTGAGAGCAAATTATCTAATACTGTTGTATTAATTGGTTCATCATCAACAATCAAAATAACAGAATTATTGAGCTTCAAATCTTTGTGACTAGCTTCCGGTTGCAAAGTATTCCCTCCACGCGTTAAATAAATCATAGATCGGATTTTGGGATTTTCTACAATTAAAGAATTAAAAAATCATTTTTTATGTTGGCGCGTCTGCTGAGGTAAGACTAGAGTTTTTTATGTACTACTTGCAGAGGCGATGGATATGCTTTTTTCTCATCATGAAAAATCACACAGCAAAGTGCTTGTTGTTGATGATGAGCCGACTAGTTTGATGATAATGGCCGAGTCGCTTAGCGCATACCTTGAATTTGCAAATTGTGGCTGAAGGTATTGAAGAAAAGCAACACTTAAATAGTTTAATCGATTTAGGCTGCGAGCTTGGGCAAGGGTACTATTTTCATAAGCCCATGCCCAAAGAAGAGTTTGATAAGCTGTTAGGTTAAGCCATGGTGTGGCTGTATAGGATGCCACAGCCGATAAAGATAAGTGCAACACCTCCGATTGCTTCGGCCTTTTTGCCAACCCAGCCACTCATTACATTACCAAGTAGTGCGCCGATGGTAACCATAATTGTGGTTGCTAGGCCTATCATAGCGGCTGCTAAGTAAATGTTCACTTTCATGAATGCAAGGCTAATACCGACTGTCATCGCATCTATGCTGGTGCCAATAGCGGTTAGTAATGTGGCAATAAAAGAGCGCTTAGTGTTAGGTGTAACTTCTTCTTCATCGTCGTCATCTTCTTTACGACTTTCAAGCAACATATGGATGCCTAAACCCACTAACAACACAAAGGCAATCCAGTGATCAAACGCTTCAACGTAATCTGCACCGGCACTGCCAATTAGCCAGCCAACAATCGGTGCGATAGCTTCGATACAGCCAAACAATAAACCAAGCTTGATTGCACTCAGAACGCGAGGATTTTTAAGCGTACTGCCTTTGGTGATTGAAGCTGCAAAAGCATCAGTCGACATAGCAAGCGATAAAACGGTTAAAGTAATAATATTCAATTTTTGCGCCCCACAAAAAGTGGGCATTATACGCGGCTGAGCCGTAAACAGGTAGGTTAATTTACGGCTCATCAAGGAAAGGAATAATGTCTAATGCAGTTTCATTTTTGGCCTAACAACGCGTAGTACTTTTTCGCTGATCCACAGTGCAAAGGTTTTTGCACTGCCATGGATGGCACGTTGATGCATACGATAGAGCGAAATATACATAAATCGCGCTATTTTACCCTCTATAAAAAAGCTATTACTGGTTAGGTTGCCCATTAAACTGCCTACTGTGCTGTAGCGTGACAAGTTAACTAAAGAGCCATGATCACTGTAGGTAAAGGCACTCAGAGGCTGGTTTTTGAGTGTGGCTATAAGGTTTTTTTCAACACATTGCGCCATTTGATGAGCCGATTGCGCTCTGGGTGGCACTTGCGTGCCATCTTCTTGAGTAAATGCACAGCAATCACCAATCACAAAAATATCGTCGTTAACGCTACTTTGCAGATATTGGTTCACCTTAATTTGGTTATTGCGGGTAAGTTCAAAGATACCAATGTCTTTAATGAAATCAGGTGCTTTTACACCCGCAGCCCAAACCATAATGTCGGCTTTGATATGTTCATCGTTTTTGGTGATAAAGCTGTTTTCTGTGGCCTCTTTTACTTGCGTGCCTTCGCGCACCGTTACCCCTAATTTAACCAGTTCACGCTTAGCTGAGTTTGCAATTCGCTCGGGTAATGCTGGCAAAATCCGAGGCCCCGCTTCAATTAAATCAATGTGTAAGCGTTTAGCGGTCATTTTATTAAGGCCATACATTTTTAGCATGTCTGATACATGATAAAGCTCTGCCGACAGCTCAACCCCGGTTGCACCACCACCTACTATGGCAATGGTTAAGGAGTGCTGAGGGTCGTCATCTTGATGTAAGCGGGTGAAGTTATCGAGTAGAGCATGCTGAAAGCGCTCAGCTTGTTGGTTTGAATCAAGGTAAAAACAGTGCTTGTTAACACCTGGGGTATTAAAGTCGTTACTAACACTGCCAATGGCAAGTACGAGGTAGTCATAACTGACTTGGCGCTCAGGTAAAATACGGTGGCCAAGTTCGTCTTTTAACTCACTTAAAGTGATGGTTTTGTTGGTTTGATCTAAGTGGCAAAAGCTGCCGAGTTGAAAATTATAATGATGTTTTGCTGCATGAGCTGAGTATACAACGCCGTCTAAATCGGCATCAATCGACCCCGTCGCTACTTCATGAAGTAACGGCTTCCAAATATGGCTGCGGTTTTTATCGATTAAAAGTATCTCTGCTTGGTGTTTTTTCCCGAGTTTGTGTCCTAATTGTGTTGCTAGTTCTAAGCCACCAGCGCCACCACCGATTATCACGATTTTAGGAGGTTGGTTAATCATTACGTTGCCCTCAAAAGTATAATACCTAAACACTCTTGCGAAAAAGCGCTTAGGTATTGTAAGTCCATCCATCAATACCCCATGGCAACGCGTCCATTGTGCGCCTTTTTACTGATTTTGTCAGTACCTGTTAAGAACAATATAGTGCGCTTAGTTATATCAATGGCCTTGGGAGATTGAGTTAAACAGGTTAACATGGCTAATTCGCAGTAAGAGACCTATCATTACCTGAAAAGGGAAATGACAGTGAGGGATCAGGATGACTACACCACTACACACTTCGTTGAATCAATACTTTGGCTTTAATGAGTTTCGCCAAGGTCAGCAACAAACCATTGAGCAGTTATTAAATCAGCAATCGTCGTTGGCAATTTTTCCAACTGGCTCGGGTAAATCTTTGTGCTATCAATTAACTGCAATGCACCTACCTAATTTGACCTTAGTAGTTTCGCCATTATTGGCACTGATGAAAGATCAAATCAGCTTTTTAAATAGCAAAGGTATTTACGCGGCAAGCCTTGATTCAAGCCAAACCAGTGAGCAAAGTCATACGGTAATGAGTGATGTGCGAGCAGGAAAGGTGAAAATTTTAATGGTCTCAGTTGAGCGTTTTAAGAATGAGCGCTTTCGTGAATTTATTAAACAAGTGCCTATTTCGATGCTGGTGGTTGATGAAGCGCACTGTATATCTGAATGGGGTCACAACTTTAGGCCTGATTATTTAAAACTGCCGCGCTATCGTGAAGAGCTTAATATTCCACTGGTATTACTTCTCACTGCTACAGCGACTAAAAAAGTAAAGCGCGATATGTGTGAGCGTTTTGCTATTGCCCCAGAATGTGTGGTGCAAACTGGCTTTTACCGAAGCAACCTCGACTTATCAGTGCTCAGTGTTGCAAGCCAAGAAAAACCTCAGCAATTAGCCAGTATCATAGCCAGCCAACAAGGAGCTGGGATTGTCTATGTCACCTTACAACATACCGCTGAGCAAGTGGCCGAAGGCTTGGCAAGAGCGGGCTTTAATGCGGTGGCTTATCATGCAGGCCTTGAGGATGATAAACGCTGGCAAATCCAAGACGATTTTATGGCGGGTAAAATCAATATCGTCGTAGCAACTATTGCTTTTGGGATGGGTGTTGATAAGTCTGATATTCGTTTTGTGATCCACTATGATTTGCCAAAATCGATTGAAAACTATAGCCAAGAGATTGGCCGCGCAGGGCGAGATGGTGCGCCATCAAACTGTTTTACCTTAGCAAACCTTGATGGCTTAAATACCGTTGAGAACTTCGTTTATGCCGACACTCCCGAGCAAAGTGGGATTGACTATGTTATCAATAACATTCGTAACGAGCAAACGAACAACCAGTGGGAAATGCAAGAGTACAGCTTATCGAGCGAAAGTAATATTCGTGCTTTAGCGTTAAAAACCTTACTGGTGCAGTTAGAAATGCAAGGGGTTATTACACCTTTATATGCCTATTACGCCGATTTTAAATATAAGTTTTTAACGGAGCAAAACGAGCTACTTAGCCAGTTTGATGCTGACCGACAAGCATTTTTACAACAGGTATTCAAACATACTGAGTTTAAGAAAATTTGGGGCACACTTAATTTTGATGCGTTAACCCGTGCCACTCAAGTTGATAGAAAGCGCGTGGTTGCAGCGCTCGATTATTTGGCCGAAAAAGGTCATATTGCCCTTGAAACTAAACGTATTACGCAAGTGTATGAGGTGAATAACTCGGTAATAAACCACGCTGATTTAGCACAGCAACTTCACCAATATTTTATCGAAAAAGAACAGGCCGAAATTAAACGTATTGCCACTTTAGTACGCTTTTTTGAGCTAGATAGCTGCTTAAGTTATAACTTAGCTCGCTATTTTGATGACCAGAATGCACCCCAGCAATGTGGCCATTGTTCAGTGTGTAGAGGCCAGCAGGTAAAACTTAGTTACTCATTAGTGCATCAAATGCCTGCGCAAAATGTGATTGCCAGTAAAGTTGCTGAGCTTAAACAGCACTTAGCCGCTAAAGGGATTAGTGATGTCAGCATCGATACTCAGTGCCGCTTTTTAGCGGGCATGAGCGTGCCTTTATTTACCCGCAACAAAGTCAGACAGCTATCAGGTTTTGGCCTTTGCGAGCAACAACGATACAGTGACATTAAAGCCTTGCTACAGCAGTTGCAGTAAGGCTTTATGTGTACAGTTTTAACACTGAAAAGAGTCAACACTGTACACTTAGCCAATTTGAATGCTGGTAGTAGGGTAGGTCAAAGGTTGGCTGTGCTGGCGAGCAAAACAATAAGCAAACGTTAATGGCCCAACCCGACCTATCAGCATCAATAGTATGATGATGAGCTGACTAGGTGTACTTAAATCCCCAGTTATACCTCGCGATAGGCCTACGGTACTGAGTGCCGAAATTGCCTCAAAGGTGATATCTAGTAACGACCCTTGTTCAAGCTTAGTGATGATCATAATGCTGGTAAAAGCGATAAATAAGTACAGTATCATGACGCTTAATGCCTTGATCACCAGCTTGTCGCTCAGTTGACGGTTAAACACGGTGACCGTGGTTTGCTGTTTTAAATAGCTGCGCATCGCTAAAATTAGGATCACAAAGGTGCCGAGCTTTATGCCGCTCGCGGTGCTGACTGAACCACCGCCAATCACCATCAGCAGCATAGTCAAAAGCGTTGAATCTTGACTCAAACCATCAATCGGTAGGGTATTAAACCCTGCGGTACGAGGTGTCACCGCTTGAAACCAAGCCGTTAATATTTGCTCAGACGTTGATAGCGGCGCTAATGTCGCGGGATTGGCGTGTTCAAAGAAAAAAATCAATATAAATGCGATGCAGTTGAGCACTAAGGTAGCAATTAACACTAAGCGGGTATTGGTTGATAGTAATGACCAGCGCTTTTGTTTGTAGATATCAATCAGCACCGTAAACCCTAAGCCACCGATGATAAACAAAGTGGTGATCACCACGTTTACGGTTATATCGCCTTTGAATGCCGATATGCTATCGCCGCTTAACGCAAAGCCTGCATTATTGAACGCCGAAATCGTATAAAACAGACTGTGATAGGCGCTTTTTAGTGCGCCGTAGTCATCGAACCAACTAATAAAGAGTAAGCAAAATGCCACCGACTCAATCACTAATGAATACACTAAAACATACTTAGCAACCTTGATCACCGAGGTTAAATCGTTAGTGTCGAAAGCGCGGCTAGCGAGTAAGCGTTGCTGTAAGCCTAGGGTTTTTCCTAAACTTAAAATTGAAATCACCGCCACGGTCATAAAGCCAATGCCACCTATTTGAATCAGCAACATAACCACGCTTTGACCAAATACAGTCAGATCAGTACCCGTGTCTATGACCACTAGCCCTGTTACTGTAACCGCAGAGGTTGCCGTAAATAATGCATCGAGCCAGCTGATCGGTTGGGTGCTTGCCATTGGTAGCATAAGCAAGCCCGTGCCGAGCATAATCAACACAATAAAGCCGATAGTGAGCACTAAAGGTGGGTTTATTTTTTGCCGCTTACGGCACTTTACACCGCTAAAATGTTTTGGGTAAACGTTGGCTTGCCAGTTAATCATAATGCACGAAACCGTTTTGCTAATTTAGTTAAGTAAGTTTTAGAGCCCAGTAGCACCAGACTATCGCCGTGACGCAGTTCGGTGTCGTTAGTCAGTTCTGTATTGAAGTAATCATCACGTCGCAGAGTGAGTGGTTTAATATCGCTATTACGCTCTTTGAGGAGCCAGCCAATTTTGCGACCTGAAAGCTGCAGATCAATGCCTAGTTCAACAATAAACGTGGATTGGTTAAGCGGGAAATATTGATTAACCATTGGGTAGTTAAGCGCTTGTGCAACCCTCACGCCCATTTCTTCTTCAGGGTGAATGATGCGGTCAACGCCGAGTTTACTTAGTATCTGATGATGGCTTTTGGTACAGGCCTTTACCCAAATTTGCTTTACGCCTAAGTTTTTTAAATGCAATACACATAAAATACTGGCTTCAATATTCTCGCCAATGGCCACCAATACGGCTTGGCAACTAGGTAAATCGAGCCGTGCTAATTGTATTTCATCACTGGCATCAACCACCACGGTAAAACTGAGTTGGTCGGCATAGTGATTAACGGTGCTTTCGCTAATATCGGCAGCACACACTGTATGACCTTGTTTTGAAAGTTCTAAACAGGCGGTTACGCCAAAACGTCCTAATCCGATTACTGCAAACTGAGCCATTGTCTTTCTCGCTGTTGTGGGTACGCGCTAAATGCTAATGGCAAAAAAACAGAAGTCTTTAGAGAGCTTGAAAGCTTTATAAAGATTTTATGCCGAGATAAAAAAACTTTATAAAAACTTTATAGTGACAAAATTGAAAACCCTTTAATCTAATAGGGACAAACAATAAGTGAAAAGATGATGCAGTCAGTATTCAAAATACAGTATTTAAAAGCCGCATTTTTAAGTGTGTTGATGCCACTTGTGGTGGTGCTCGCGATATTTCCGTTTCGAGAATTGTTTACAACCACCGATATTGTGATGCTACAGCTACTGTGGGTGACATGGGTTGCGGTGCGCAGTAATCGTCGTGTTGCAGCGCTTACCACCTTAGTGAGTGTTGCCTGCACGGACTGGTTTTATGTGGTACCGTATTTTACTTTTCACATCGAAAATATTGAATATGTGGTCACCTTTTTGGTGATGTTGATTGTAGGTTTAGTGATAAGCCACCTTGCTGGGGAGCTCAATACCAAGGTTCGCGATGTGCAAGCCCATGCTAGTAATAGTCGCTTATTGTATGAGTTAGCAAAAAAGCTTAATGATCTCGATAGCCTTGAGGAGCAAAAGCAGCTGTTCTTAACAACCATGGCCGCGCATTTAAAGGTTGCGTGTGATTGGCAGCTAACAGCCTCTAAGCAGTTTATTTATTTAAATGAACAACAAGCTGAATTTGGCGGCATCGCGTTTGCCAAAGCACTTAATGCAGAGCAACAGGCTTTGGCGAATACTGCGTGCTCTTTGTTGTATCAGGTTCAAGAAAAAACCTTACTGCGAGAGCAATCAGCGGCGATAAAAGTACAGGCGGAGCTAGAGAGGTCAAAAAACACCTTATTACGGAGTTTATCCCATGACTTACGCACGCCATTAGCGACCATTATGGGCGCATCAAGCATGTTGGCTGATGATGATATCCAACTAAGCTCTGAGGTTATCAAAGAGCAAGCTGCTAACATTTATGAGCAAAGTAAAATACTTAACCAGCACTTTGATAAAGTCATGGAGCTCAGTAAAGTTAATAAGTTAGCTGAGAACATTAAATGGCAAAAACTACCCATTTTGACCTTAATTAGCGAGGCAAAATCTCGTCGCCAGCAGCAATTACAGAACTTTAAACTTCACGTTGAGGCTCAGCAACAAAGCAGTTGCTTTGGCGATGAAACCTTACTAGAAATTGCCTTTGCCAATATGCTCGAGAACGCCGCCCGTTACGGAGATGGTTCGGCGAACATGCAATTTATTGATACACACAATGAATACCAAATTGTGTTAACCAATCCTTTTGCTAATAAGCATGAGACCAGTCAAGATGAAGGCGTTGGCCTAGGGAGTGTTATTTGCGATGTGGTTGCTAAATGTCATCAAGGGCGTTTTGAATTAACCCTCAATGAGCAGACAAAGCAGGCAACAGCTAAATTAATTTGGAGTAACAGCCGTGGCTAATATTTTGGTTTTAGAGGATTCACCGCCTCTGCAAAGTTTTTTAAAAGCACTATTAAAAGCCAGTGATCATAAAGTCAGTGTGTGCGCTAAAGGGCTTGATGCGTTTGCACTTTTGAGCCAGCAGCAGTTTGATTTAGTGTTGCTTGATTTAGGCTTGCTCGATATGGATGGGCAAGATTGGCTGGTGGAGTTTAGGCAGTGGAGTCTGCTCCCTGTGTTAGTACTTTCTGCACGCGATGGCGAAACAGAAAAAGTCACCGCCCTTGATAACGGCGCCAACGATTACCTAACCAAACCATTCAGCGCAAACGAATTATTAGCGCGTATTCGGGTGCTTCTGCGCACACAAACAACACCAAGCCTAACGTTGCAATGTGGCGATATTCACATCGACCCACATAAGCATGTGGTCCGTAAAGGCGCTGAAGAAGTTAAACTAACTAAAAAAGAGTACGCTATTTTGCTGTTGTTATTTCAGCAAAAAGACAAGGTATTAACGCATAACGCTATTTTATCTGAGGTGTGGGGAGTGCAGTATATTAATCGCCCCGAATATGTGCGTGTACATATTGGTCAGTTAAGACAAAAGCTTGAACAAAATGCGGCGAGTCCTAAACATATCTTAACCGAGCCCGCCGTAGGTTACCGCTTAGTTGAATAAACTATCGCTTAACAACGCTTTAAGTTGTGTTTGTAACAGACCTTAGGTACTGTTTTAGGAAATAAAATAATAAAGCGGAAGTCTTTTCATTGGCTATGCATCAAAACACTGGGCAAGGCATTAGTTCACTGTCGAGTACCCAGCTTGAAGACGTGATTGCAGAAATCGAGCAGGCCATTGAGTGGCACCAGTCATGGTATAGAAACTTATTAAGGTGCTTAATTGCAGACATACCTGCAGATGAACAAGACTTAGCAGATAATGCTCATAACCTTTGTCGTTTTGGGCAATGGTTTAATAAGCTACCCGAACAGACCATAAGTCTTCACCCTTACTTTTCAGACATTGCTTGTGCACATCAAAAGATGCACCAAGGTGCCAAAGTCCTGTTATCGTTAAAAGAGTCTAAGTCTGTTATTCCGGCTAATTTATTGGACCAGTTTCATGCCGATTTAGATAGGTTACGAGTGTTATTTGACACCCTTATTGATGAATTCTCTGAACTGCTGCACACCCGAGACCCTTTAACGGGTGCATCAAACCGAACAAACTTAGTTGAAAACCTACAAAAAGAGCATGAGCTTTGCAAACGTAAATCGCTGAGCTGCGCACTGATAATGATCGACCTTGATCACTTTAAGCAAGTGAACGATGAGTTTGGTCATGCAGTGGGCGATAAGGTGTTAATCGCACTTGTTAAATGCATTAAATCTCATCTAAGAGAGTACGATCAATTGTATCGCTATGGCGGCGAAGAGTTTTTAGTCTGCTTACCCCAAACAGAGCTAGAAGGTGCCAAATCACTTTCTGAGCGATTAAGAGCTGGCGTTGAAGTTTTAAAAATTGAAATTGGCAAAGGTAAACACATTAATGTGACAGGCTCATTTGGTGTTTCGTTAATAAATGCCGATGACGATATCGAGGCGGCAATCGAAAGGGCTGACGAAGCCATGTATCAGGCTAAAAAGTCAGGCCGTAATCGAGTGTGTGCGGCTTAAATGGTAGCTGCGCTGCCTTAATTGATAATATTGGTGAAGTAAAAGTATGGCTGTAGTCCACCTTCAACGCTTTGCGGAAAAAAAAGGTACAGGCAGTACCTTTGTTTATTGAGTTAACCGTATTTTGCTTCTAGCTCATTGGCTGTGTGATAACTTTCGTGAGTTTTCAGTTGCTCTAAATAACGTTTAATCTCAGGGAAATGTACTAGCAGGCCTGCCTCATCAGCTTTCTCTACAACAAAAGACATCATAAAATCAGCACCGGTCAATGTGTCATCCACTAAGTACTGCTTACCTTTTAATTGTTGATTAACATAACTCAGTATCTTGCCAATTTCATGATCAGCATAATCACCAATAAAGTTGGTTTTACAGCCATCTTTTGTAATAAATAATTTTAATAAAAAAGGGACCATTGCTGAGCTTTCGGCAAAATGAAGCCATTGCTGATAATCAACATAGTTGTCGCTTTGCAGGCTTGGCATAAACTTACCTTTGCCGTACTTACTAATTAAGTAGTCGGTAATTGCCCCAGACTCAGTAATTACTTTGCCGTTATCTTCAATAACGGGAGCTTTGCCCAGCGGGTGAATTTGTTTTAACTCATCAGGTGCTAAGAAGGTTTCTTTATTGCGTTGATAAGCAACAATGTCGTAATCTACGTCTAGCTCTTCCAGTAACCAAATAATACGTTTAGAGCGTGATTTATTTAAATGGTGTAATTTAATCATTTGTTATCCTTAATAATGGCGTAGCCTTGCTGACTACGCCTCGAAATTTAAATTGGCTGCTGAACTTGCACGACAGTTTTACCGAAGTTCTCACCATTTAACATAGCATTAAAGGCGTTCAGCGTATTTTCGAAATTAGCTTCAAGATGCTCTTTATATTTGATTTTTCCTTCGCTTAACCATGTTTGCATGTCTTTTGCGAATTCCTCATAACGATGGGCGTAGTCATCAAAAATAATAAACCCTTGCACTTTAATGCGTTTCTTTAAAATGTGACCCATAAGCATAGATAAGCGATCTGGACCTGGCGGCAGCTCGGTAGCGTTGTACTGTGATACTAAACCACATAATGGAATACGTGCTTTTGTATTCAGCAGGGGTAACACAGCATCAAATACATGGCCACCGACATTTTCGTAATAAACATCAATACCATTATTACACGCTGCGCTTAACTGCTCTGCAAAATCATTTGCTTTGTGATCAATACAGGCATCGAAGCCTAGGTTTTCAACGGCATGTTGGCATTTTTCTTTACCGCCAGCTACGCCAACGACCTTACAGCCTTTTAATTTAGCTATTTGCCCTACAGTTGCACCGACAGGCCCTGTAGCTGCAGCAACCACTACTGTTTCGCCCTGTTTTGGCTCACCAATATCTAAAAGCCCCATGTAAGCGGTAAAACCAGGCATACCCATAATACCAAGTGCATACGAAGGATTTTCAGGGTTTTTCCCCAGTTTCATTAAGCCTTCAGTGTCGCTTATTGCGTATTCTTGCCAGCCTGTGTATGCCAATACCCATTCGCCCTTTTGATAATCAGGGTGGTTCGACTGCTCAACTTGGCATACGGTTGCGCCTACCATCACATCACCAATCTTTACAGGATCAGCGTATGATTCAGCATCGCTCATTCGTCCTCGCATATAGGGATCAAGTGATAGATAAATTGTTCTAAGTAATACCTCACCATCTTTTGGCGCAGGTACTGAGTTTGTTTTTAATACAACATTTTTATCATTCGCTACGCCTTTTGGACGTGTCTCAAGAATATATTGACGATTCTGAATATCAGACATACTAAGCTCCTTTTGTCAGCAGTAAACTAAGATACGCCTTTAACGTTTTGCGGGCATAACATTAAAAATCAATATTAAAATTGTAATTGCTGAGTAACACGCTCATTATAGGGTTATTCACGGTTTTGAACTGGTTATAGGAACGGTGTATGCTGTTTTTAGGCTGAGTTAATTGAAAAGGATTGATATGAAGCGCATTTTACTATTATGTGCAGCGGTTTTTGCAACCTCTGGTCAAGCAAATACCGATGTACTATCAGTGGATCCGGTCATGCTCTCTGGCAGTGCTTTTTCATTTGAGAATGATGCCAAGCGTTACCCTAAGCAAAGCCAATTTAGCATTGTCCATAGTGTATTAATGAGCAGTGAAAGTGGTCGCCGTTTAGCGGTTGTGACGATTGAAAATAAAGCATCGGGATCGCGAATTCTTCAGGCTGACCATATTATGGCGCTGTTTGCCGATGGGCGTCGTGTTCATCCTCAGAGCTTTGACGAAGGTATTAAGTTAGATGATGGCGAAAAGCGTTCTTTGACCTTATCTTTTGGTGAAAACGAATACCCAATTTTAGCGGTATACACGAGTTTAGATGAGTAAAAGGAAGACCTATGAAACTACTTAAGCCACTGGCAATTACATTACTTTTAAACTCACCGTTAACCTTTGCAGTTGATAGCCAAGACTTTGTTAAAGATAACGTTTTTACGCAAGGCGTTGAAGGGCCAACCATGTATAACGGTGCCTTGTACGCGGTGAACTATGCCCAGCAAGGAACCATTGGCCGCGTTGATAACATGGGCAAAACATCGTTATTTGTAAGGCTACCAAATGACAGCGTTGGTAATGGCTTACAGTTTGACTCACAAGGTAATTTGTTTATTGCCGATTATGTTAACCACAATATTTTAAAAGTACCTGCTGGCAGCAATAAAGCAGAAGTGTTCGCCCATAATAGTAAAATGAATCAGCCCAATGACATTGCTATCACCAAAAGTGGGGCGCTGTTTGCAAGTGACCCTAACTGGGCGAACGAAACGGGTCAGCTATGGCGTATCAATGCAGATGGCAGCACTCATTTACTCGAAAAAAACATGGGGACTACCAATGGAGTGGCGGTTAATAACGACAACACCAAGCTCTATGTGAACGAGAGTGTGCAGCGAGTTGTTTGGCAATATGACTTAGATGAGAACTTAAATATTAGTAATAAGAAAGCTTTTATTAAATTTACTGATCATGGCTTAGATGGCATGCGCGTTAATAATCAAGGGCATGTGTTTATTACTCGTTACGGCGCAGGGAAAGTGCTTGAAGTCTCGCCAAACGGCAAGCTCTTAAATAGCTATCAATTAAAAGGCCAGCATCCAACGAATTTGGCTTTCAACGAGACGCAAAACAAAGTGTATGTCACAATGCAAAAGCGCGGTGCAATAGAAGTGATTGAGCTTTAGCCTTGCTTAGCTCGTGCAATCGCGGCGGTGATAGCCGCTTTTGCTTGCGGACTATTTTGCCAGCAACTTGAATGCAACATCGACGCGACTCGCTCAGCAATGGTGTTGGCATCAAACCCGGCTAACTCCTCAAACGATTCAATACCAATTTCTTCAAACCGTTTTACTACCGTTGGCCCCACACCTTTGAGTGCTAAAAGCGCGCTGCGCTCTTGCTCGTTGAATGGCATAAGTTCGTTCCTTGTTAATTGCGTTTATAAAATGATGAGGATTATCTACTCCTAGAAAAACAGTGTTGATATCACCAATAGGCTCAATGAGCGTGATTTTAATATTCGGATAGCCAGAGTAGTTGTAACGTTTGATTGTGCGTGCGCGTGCAATGAAGTCGGTATTAAAATCAATAGTTTTGATATTTACTAAAGCAATATTGTAAGCAGGATATAGCCCGTAGCGGATAATGAGTTGCGATTTACTAATTGAAACAGGACGCTTTGCGACCGCTCGGTACTCTGCAACGAAGAATAAAAGGCTAAAAATAGTTAAACCAGTGATAATGTTTGCTGCTAATGATGACCACACAAAGTGTAAAAATAAGTGCATCATGGGCAGTTCTAATAAGATAATAAAAATAAAGCCAAGTAAGTTTGCTTGTGCGCCATCTTTATTATGATAGCTAAAATGTTGTTCACCAGTGAAATAACTAGGTTTAAGGTGTTTAGCGTAAAATAAGAAAGCCCACATCCGTGTTTCGAAGCATAAAAAGTTTGCAATAGCACTTTGTTTAAAAAGCTTTTTTATTGGCCGCTCAATAGCTATATCAGGATCTGTCTGCTGGCTTAGAGCAGATTTTATTGCCAAATACACAGTAATAAGAGCGCTTAGTTCTAAAATTACAATCAAAGCTAAAAGCCCGTAACGACCTTGTTCTAAGTAATTCATTAAAAACTTGTTTTGCTCAGGAATGATGTAACTTCCCACTAAAATAGCGATTGAGCACAACATCAATGCTTTAAAAGCCGCTTCTTTCTTATTTTTAATTAATATTAAGCAAAGTACAGGTAATACTATAAGTGCATCAAGTAGGTATAACCATTCAAAGTTAGCATTTCCAAAGTCATTTAGAGGATGCTTTCCCTGATAATAAATACCCCAAAAAAGGCTAATACTAATTAGAAAAACAAATGGAATTTTTGACTTTATTGATTTGAGCATAGCATCTTCCTTGCACCTCTATTGCCTATATCTTAAACAATAATCTATTCACTGTCCCTTTTTTATTGTTGATATAATTACTGCCAGTTTAAAATAAAAAAGCGCACCGGGCAGGGTGCGCTTGAGGGGATCAATCCTGTGTAGCTAAAACAGTAGGATTAATTAGAAGCTTGGGGCATATCTCAGTGAAACACCGACTGAGCGGCCAATCACACTATAATCACTTACTGTGTTAAAGTGGTTTGCGCCTACTTCAGGTGTTGGTGGTTCACGGTCTAATAAGTTATCGACACCAAAGTTAACAGCAAGTTCCTCATTAACTTGCCATGCAGCGGCAAAATCTAAGTAATTTTGTGCTGAGATTGTTTCTGAACGGTCGACAGCATACTCTACTTCACCGATTCTGCGCCAGCCAAGTTGGAAGTTCATGTTATCTAACTGCCAATCAATGCTTGCGCGGTGTTTGTAATCAGCTTGCAAGATACTCGCAAAGTCACCCGAACAGGCGCTGCCGTATGTTCCCTTACAGTCTACTTCAGGTACAGTGCTGTTGTTTTGACGGGTTTGTTTAGTAACAAAGTTACCTTGGTACGAGAATCTAAAACGACCACCCATTTGCTCAGGTGCATCAATCACATAATTTGCTGCAACGTCGATACCTTCTTGCTCAATTGCAGCTAAGTTAAAGTCATTAACGATGGCTGTGCTAATAAAACCAGTGTTTGGATCGCGAAGTACCGCACCACACAATGGATTATTTGGATTCGGGTCATCAACATAACAGCTTTGCAGTGCAGCACCAGGTTGAATTTGGCTTACCGCATCTGTTACACGAATACTGTAGTAATCAAGTGATAAATCAAAGCCTTCTAAATAGCTAGGTGTATAAACAATGCCTAGTGTATCTGATTCAGCTTGCTCAGGTTTAATATTCGGGTTACCACCATAGGTGTACTCTGCGGTACTTGAATCAAATTCAGTACCAACTGGCGGCGCACCAAATGCAGCACATTGGGTCGCATCACCGGTACCAAGTAAACATGGATCGCCGTTATAACGCCCTGCTAGTCGTGGCACAAACTGGTCACTATTTTGGTCAAATAACGATAACGATAGCGCTGTGATTGGGCTGGCAAATTCACCTAAGTTAGGTGCTCTAAATGCGGTTAAGCGGTTGGCGCGAATACGAATGTCGCTGTTTATTGCCCAGTTGATACCTAGTTTGTAAGTGTCTTCTGCTTCGGTATTTGAGTAATCAGAAATACGGTAGGCACCTTCAAAGCTAAGCTCTTCAGCAAAAGGTTGATCAACTAAGATAGGCACTAAAATTTCGGCGTAGAACTCTTCAGAGCTAAAGCTTGCATCCATATCAAATGCGCTGATAGACGCAAAGCTGGTGCCGTTTCTAAATGCATCGCCTGGAGTTTGTTTACCGGTTTCTTTACGATATTCATAACCGATTGCAAAATCGATAGCACCGGCTGGTAATTCAAATAAGAACCCAGAATCGCCCGATAGTGTTGCTGAGATCACACTTTGAGTACGGTCGCGAGTGGTATAAAGCAGCGGATCGCTAAAGTCGCTGAAATCAAGGTTTGGATCAAAAATATCCACTGAATTTGCAAGGGCAGCAAAGCGACTATTACCGCTGTTATCATTACGGTATGCGTTGTTGTATATGGTGGCTACTTCGTCCGTTTTGCCATACTGGCCATATACGTCATAACGTAAGTAGTCAGTTAAATCACCTTTTAAACCCAATTGAAATTGCATTGAATCACGCACCGCTTCGGTGTGCTGCACACCTAAACCTAGGTTACGTTCAACATTAACAAGGGCATTACCTTCGCTATCAAATGTGAGTTGGTCACGTAGTTCATCAGGAATATACGCGTTGTCTTGCGTAAGGGTCACTTGCTCGTTTACAAAAATCGGTGTTTGACCACTGGCACCCGCACCATTTACGGTCACTTTAGAATACATTGCGCGGCCATAGGCAATGGCACTGTCGCTGACATCAACGTCAAATAATAAGCCCGCAGAAAAACGGTCCATCGGTTGAGTTAAATAACGGTCAGCTGTGAAATCAGATGTTTGACGATCACTTGTTACAGCTCCTGAGTCAGCAATACCTATGCTGTTGCCAGATGCAACGTCAGTATAATAACCACCGCTGTTGATCATTGCCGTGGAGTTTTCAAGCGCATAGTCACGCTCGCCGGCTAATAACTCTTTTCGCTCTGTATAACCAATATAGCCTGTTACATGGCCGCGACCATCGGCGATGTCACCGCCAAAAATAGCCTCAAAGTTAAGCTTTTCGTTACCGCCGTCGGCACTTTCGTAACTGGTTGAGAACTCAGCGCCAGTAAAATCATCGTCTAAAACAAAGTTAACAACACCGGCTACTGCATCGGCACCATAAACCGCTGCGGCACCACCGGTTAATACATCAACGCGTTTAATTAATCCCGCTGGAATGGTGTTTACGTCAACCGAGTTACGAAAACTAAATGGTACTGCGCGAGTACCGTCAATAAGTACTAATGTACGGTTTTGGCCAAGGCCGCGTAAATCTATGGTTGATGAGCCAAATGAGTCACCGACTGTGGCACCGGTGCTGTTTGCACCCGCCGCAGCTTGTGGCAGTTTTGCAGTAATATCTTCAACGTTCACTGCACGGTCTAGGTGAATTTGTGCTTCATCAACGCTCACCACTGGGCTACTTGAAACCAGCTCAGTACGTTGAATACGTGAACCCGTTACGGTGATCACTTCAGGTTTTTTTACTTCAGTAGTTTCTTCTGCGTGGGCATAACTAATTACTGAACTTACAGCGAGAGCTAAAGGTGATAGCAGCAATAGTGAGCGATGCCCTGTTGATGTATTTGCTTTCATGATGATTCCCTTGCGTTTTATCATTTAAATCAACGCAGGTTGGTGAATGACCTAGACCATTTAGTTAATTTAATGAGTCATACTTTTTGTTATGATGCTTGTGTGTTCTCCTTTTGGGGAGCTCACCGGTACAGTTTTAAAGCAATTTAAAAGTCTTTGCAATAATTATTCTTTAAATCTATTATTTTAAAATATAAACTATTCCAAGTCGTCAACCCGCTTATTTACATCTAATAAGCTGATTTTAAGTGATTTATTTATGCATCAACATATTGAAAAACTGTATTTAAGCGCAAAAAAAGAAAGAAAATTAATAATTGGTCTAATGAGTGGTACCTCGTTAGATGGCCTTGATATCGCGCTATGCGAAGTATCAGGGCAGGGCATGAACACTCATGTAGAAGTATTAAAGTTTACCACGGTCGACTACGACGATGATTATAAAACGCGTGTAAAGCGAGTGTTCGCCAAACGCGAATGTGATCTTGAAGAAGTCACTTTACTCAACCCTTGGATTGGCCAATTACATGGTGAAATGGTTGCCAAAACGTTAGCCAGCTGGGGAGTAGCAAAAGAACTTGTTGATGTGATTGCCAGCCACGGGCAAACTATTTATCACTGCCCTAAAAACCAACACAAGCGTGCAGAATATGGTAATGCAACACTACAAATTGGTGATAGCGATCATCTAGCCGTAACTGCAGGCATTACTACCATAGGTGATTTTAGACAAAAGCACATTGCTGCGGGTGGCGAAGGCGCACCGCTTGCGGTATATGGTGACTATTTGTATTTCACAAGTACCAGCGAAAACCGCATATTGCTAAATATGGGCGGCATTGCAAACTTAACCTACTTACCAAAATCAGCAGATGCACGAGCGGTTTTTAGTTCTGATATTGGCCCAGGTAATACCATTATGGATGCCTATATACAGCGTTATTTTGCTCCACTTCAATATGATAAAGATGCCGCTATTGCAGCAAAAGGCACGGTAAATGAAGCTTTACTAGCTGCGCTGTGTGATGATGCATTTTTTGCTTTAGGGTTTCCAAAAACCACAGGGCCAGAAGTATTTAATCTAGACTATTTAGCAGCGGCGCAAGCACGCTCGAATACGCAGAGCTTATCGCACTTTGATGTGATGACAACCTTAGTGCAGTTTTCAGGGGTAATGATAGCTAAAGCAATTAACCAATGCAGTGAAGGTTTGACCGATGTGGCTGTATACGCCAGTGGTGGTGGGGTTCATAACCCATTATTAATGAAAACTATTTTGGCTAATTGCCCAGAACTTTCTGTGATAAATAACACCGATTCTTTGGGGATAAATCCAGATGCAAAAGAAGCCGTGTTATTTGCTATTTTAGCGAACGAATGTTTGTCGGGCGGGCAACAACGCTTTGGTAATACCGAGCAAGGGATCCCCGATATTACCATGGGTAAAATTAGCTTTGCTGACTAAAAAAAAGCTAAAAAGCTTGCGCCAAGATTACTGATGTAATGGCGTAAGCCATTGCTTTTAGATTGATCACCAGTTAGCAGCTCTGGTGATGTGCTCGCTGCAATGCTGACATCAAACTGGGCGCTGTCTTTAAGTGTTGCATGCATGCCGTGTAGCATTAATTGCAAAACAAATTCACCACTGTGAGTAACATCCTCTAACGTAAGCATAATAACGTGCTGATCTAGATCGTGCTGCGTTAATGTGTGCGCAGTAAAATAGGCCGATTCACGAGCATCAGGGCGCGTTGCACTGATAGAGATCACATCACCTTCATGGGCATCATCTGGCAGCACACAACAAAATACAACATGCTTTTGCTCATTAGCCGCAAAATGCAATTGTTCATATTCCATAGTATGCGCAAGCGCAGCACATAAAGGGTCTTCACTAGATGGGAGTGCAAACGAAAGTTGCACCAAGGCACTGTCCATTACTTCTTCATTACGTTAGGTGATTAAATTAGCGTCAATTATTGATCAGTTAGATGACAGAATTATGACTATTGTCATATTGCGGATTATTTATATCAAAAACAGAGGAAAGTTGAATGTTTCATTCCAAAACTGAAATGACTTCTGACAAAGCTGTAATGTGATACCTTATTTGGTTAGTTTCAGAGGTGTACTTGTTATAACTGTTTGGGGCTGAATAGTGTTATTCAGACATAAACTTTTCTACTATGAGATTGCGTGGGGGAAATGCGTAATGTAGATACATATAGATTTCGTAGTTTATGGAACGTTTGTATGATCTAAATATTTAGCTCCTTGAACAAGATTAACTCAAAGTATCAGGAGTTACGAATAAAAACACGGCATATACGCGAGTTTCTTTCTTAGTAGTATAAAAATATATGAATTATTGTGTGGTTGCTATTAGGATTATTTTTATGCAATAAGATCAAGAAATTGATAGGGATATTGTGTAAATGTAAAAACTAGTGCTACTCTAGCTACGCTTTTCAAGGAAGGAGTTTGTCCTCGTGTTTTCATTCCAAACCCTCGCAATGTTGTTCCTATTAGCTACTTCTAGCTTAAGTATTTGGCTTGCAGATGGTTTCATTACGTTCATTGCATTTACCGATGAGGTCGCAAGTATGACTTTTTCACAGCTACTCTATGCAATGAAAGAGCTTAATTTGTTTACGATTCTAGCTTTACCAGAATACTGGTATGCGAATTCCAATCATTCATTTTTGGAAGCACCTGCATTTTGGTTTGAGCCTGCAACAAGTATTGCAGGTATCCTCACATTTGTTTTGTTATTGCTATTTTCACGTATTGTTCAACCGTTAACAGGTTACACAATTTCAGCTATCATGCTTTTACTTGGGATCGGCTATATGTTAGTTAGCTGGGGTATTTTGGTTGATGTAACAGAGCCGCAACAGGTTGGCTCATTTTTAAGTATCGGTGTACAAGGCTTGTTGGTTCATTCGATACTTTGTTTTGGAACTTTGCTTTATATGATAATAAAAAATGCGTACTACAAAATATACTCTATTAATAATATTAAGCTTGCTTAGTCATTTTTGCATTGCAAGTGATGTAAGTTGGCAAAAACAAGCAATAGAGCAAACAAGGCTCAATATTATTTTGTTTATTAATATTGCTATTTTTGCTGTTGTACTAGTACTAACATTGTGGCAATTAGTAAAAACTAAACGAGTCAATCAACATCATTATGAACAAAGTGTGTTAGACCCCTTAACACAATTATTTAATCGTCATGGTTTCCACCAAAGCGTTGATAGACTTGATAATAAATCAGGTTTTTTATTAATCGCAGATATAGATAACTTTAAATCTATCAATGACCGCTTTGGGCATAATATTGGTGATAAGGTTTTACATCGCGTAGCGAAAACATTAAAACAGCAAGTTCGTGATAGTGATATTGTAGCTCGTTATGGGGGGGAGGAGTTTGTGATATTTTTTCCTTCACAAGATAGTAACCAACTAAAGATGATCTCCCAAAGATTAATTTGTTCTGTAAGCGCACTCGATTTTTCAGATTTAAACGAAAATCTAAAGCAAGTCACTATAAGTGTAGGCCTCGATAAAGGTAGTGTTGAGGCTAATCATTTTGAGTTGTTATACGAAAAAGCAGACACACTCCTATACAAAGCTAAAAGTTCAGGTAAAAATCAATTTATCATGGGGCACTTAGAAAGTGCCTCAGTTTAGGTCATTATTTACGTTAGCTTATATTTAAACCACCACACTATTACGGCCAGATCTCTTTGCTGTATACAAGTTTAAATCTACCCTTTTGGCTGCCTGTTCAGATGTTTCATTTGGTGCAATTTCTATAACACCTAAGCTTATCGTTGCGCTTATAGACAATGATGTATGTTCCTTTTCGGCAACAGAAAGTCTGATGCGCTCGGCAATATCTTTTGCATGCTCTAAAGATTGATTCTCAAGCACAATTAAAAACTCTTCGCCGCCGACACGACCTACCCGGTCAGAGCAACGGACTGTGTGCACAATCGTATTGGTTATGGAAATGATTAATTCATCACCAATATCGTGACCGTATTGATCATTGACCGCTTTAAAATGATCAATATCGATAGAAATTAATGAGCTGACTTGCTGATTGAGTTTGTTTTGCAGCATGACGCTTCGTTTTAAATTTAATATAGCTCTGCGATTCGCTATGCCTGTTAGTTCATCTTTTAAAGCGAGTATTTCAAAGTACTTTTTCTGGCGAACTTGTTTGAATGTATAAACGGCGAATAAGAGTAAACACAAGCAAGTTATCATCATAGTTAAGCCTTGCCAAAAAGACTTATCTTCGGCTACTGATAATAGCTTTTGTTGTAGCTTTGACTCATGTTCTAAACGGGAAATCTCAAGGATCTGCTGTTCATAATTAAAGTTTAATCTGGCAGAAATAAGCGTATTATTTGCGATAGCTTGTTGTTTAGTTTTAATTAAAGTGATTAATTGTTGTTGAGATGCTATTTGTAAGGAAGTATCTCCTGTTGCAGCTGCAAGCTGCGAGGTTAAATTTAAATAACGCTCCCTTAAGCTCTCGGGCCAAAATTGTTGTTGCCCGGCTATCTTCTCATGAGATGAAAGGGCGGCTTGCAACTGAGCTGTAGCCAAGTACCATTCTGATTTAGTGAAGTTGTAAAGAGTCAAAATCCAGCTGTCAGTAACAGAGAGCGTGTTCAACTCCGTTAGATATGACTCAGCCTGAGATAAACTATTAAGTTTTATATGGAGTTCTGTAAGTTTAATTAATATGTAAGCATAGCCGTTGTCGCTTTCGAAACGACGAACATCCTTTTTTATCGACTCGTATAGCTCAATTGCCTTTATTAAGTCGCCTTTTTCTTCATAGGCATACGCGAGTTGATCCGTTACTTTGTACTGCTCTTGCTCATTGAATTTCGTTAACGCTAATTTGGCTCGCTGCAGTTGTTCAATTGCAAGTTCATAGTTGTACAACGCTATGTGAATATCGGCAATTTCTTTTAATGCGAGGGCTTTTTCGTAGTCATTACCTGCTTTTTCAAATAACTGATAAGCAGTTTTAGCAGAGTAGAATGCTTCTTGATAGTTGCCTTTAGCTAACTGAATACGGTTAAGTACTTTGTGGGCAAGAGCAATGATTGACAATTTTTTTGAAGAGGTTATTTCGTCTAATAACGGCGTGTTAATTATTGGTTT
This sequence comes from Pseudoalteromonas sp. BZA4, assembly GCF_040104395.1. Classification (NCBI taxonomy): domain Bacteria; kingdom Pseudomonadati; phylum Pseudomonadota; class Gammaproteobacteria; order Alteromonadales; family Pseudoalteromonadaceae; genus Pseudoalteromonas; species Pseudoalteromonas sp. BZA4. Next base: position 51,692 of record NZ_JBECOT010000010.1, on the reverse strand, counting down.
TAAGTCTTCGAGAGCTTTCTGGTAGTTACCTTGCGTATACTCTTGATTTGCTTCACAGACAGCAAGTTCCTGTATTAAGTATAAATTGCTTGCTTGATGAATGACTGGTTTGGCTGTTTCTAGAAACTGTTTATATTCGCTAATCCCGTTTGGGGTTGATACATTAGAAAACCAACATTTAAACGCCATTACTTGCGCATCATCTAGCGCATTTTCATAAGGCATTTGCTTTTCTAATCTAGCTAAAATTTCGACAGATTCAGAATATGTTGTATAACCGTGAAGAGCACGGCTGATTTCACTCTGAACATCCTTTGCAGCCACATTGGTTGCAAAAAATAGCAACAAGCACAATATCCTTATCATTTGAGCACTACTCCATACATCTACTCTGATACTAATCAATGATATTTTCTTATAATTGCAGCTAGCTTAGCATAATGAAATTATTGTTTATAAGATTTTGCGTTGAAAAAATATAAATAATTTAATGCTTTAAGTTATGCTTGGTTGCTTTTGGGATTTGAAAGTAGCTCAACACAAAGTAATGGAATTGTGTACCTAAAATGGTATGGTTACTTTAAATAGTTTTAATTAAAAGGATGTATTTTTTCATGTTAAACAAAATATTACTTTGTAGTGCTTTGTTATTTTCTGTTTCAGCACTGGCTGAAAGGCCAGACTATTTTAATGATGAGATAGAGCAAGAGTATCGCGCGGTTTTAAAGCATATGGACGAAATGATGCCGCAAACCGATGTAGAGCTAGCCTATTTACCCTCTTTTTATCCGTTTAGCATCTTTGATATTCATGCCACTAAATTTAAAAATGACAAAGATAAGCAAGCGTTCACTAACTTTAACTTAGGTGTGCTTGGTAGCCAGTTTTTAAATGTTAAAGAGCAAGTTGGAACAAAACTTCCAAATTTAGTTATTTGTAAAAAAGAAAAGTGTACTGAACAAAGACTTAAGTTAATTCGGTCATTTTTAGATGTATCGGAGGCTGAGATTTTGGCATTTAAAAATAGCCAAACTTTAAAACTTGTACAGCAATCTGCGCCGCACGTGTACCGTGTTAACAATACTTTTTATTCTCCCACCCAATTAATAAGCTATACACCATCAAGATATGCTGGGTTTGTACCCTCTGCCGATTATAAAATTCTAAGCCCTGATGCAGAGCCAAACTTGATGGAGCTATCAGTTGATACACAAGAACTCAGAAATTTAATGGTTGAGTATAAGGTTGCAGCTATTACAAAAGATGAGTATGACAGCGTCAATGTGATTTTCGGTGGCCTTAGTGATAATCATTGGGGAGTGGTCCTTTTAGATAAATATAGTATACCTAGGGAAGGCGATTGGAATGCTTTAGGCCTTGAGTATGAAATAGTCAAACCACTCTCCAAGACAAGTTTTTATTATCAAACTAATTAAACCAAGTTTTATCAACAAACAGTTATCAATGGAGTAAACAATGGGGTTGTCTGAAAATAACAAACCAAAGCCCCATAGTTTTGTGTTGAAAAGTTTCACTTAGCAGTCTTTAGTAGGAAGAACCAGCAAACTTAAAATACAGCAACGAGTAATTGCGTTTGTTCAAGGCAATATAAAGGTCATTTCAAAAGTTAGTCATCTGATAAAGGTAAAGCATTTTTATCAGCGTAGTGATGGCAAAGCATCTATATTTTGGACACATCAAACCGGCAATGTTTGGCTAGATTAATGAAGAGCTTGCCATTTAATTGCGTGTATACAATAAAAGTGTTCCACGTCACTGCTACAGCAAGAAAGCATTTTGTGTTTCCAAATTTATGGCCGTAACTTGATTAGTAACAGCCAGATAAAACTTTTTTCATCAGGCTATCACTCAGGTATCAACAAATATGGTACTCACCCTGCGGTTTACTGCTTGATACAAAATACTCAAGCTCTGATTTTAGTACTTCAATAATATCTGATGTAAAAGGGGTTCTTATTTCACCTGAATCTAGGTATCTAAGTAAATCGATTTCGTATCTAAGTGCAGACTCAATTGAGTAACTAATTGGGTAAGTTATTTTAAACTGTTTCTGGGAGCATAAATTATCGCTGCTGTTTATGTTCACATAGAAAGTTAGTTGTTCATCTTCTTCATGAAGATCACTGCAGCTACCTTGCTCACGTATGCAATTTAAAACAATATTTTTAATGAAAATATCAAATTCGTTCATTGTTGTTCCTTTAACTAAATCCCACTCCATGGTTCAAATGAATTTAGCAAAAAGATGCTAGGCTATCCAGTTGGGCTTACTTCTTTATTATTGTTTTGTTGAGGATTTAGAAAATAAGTATTGCTAAATAATGGCTTAAGTTTTTAGTAGTGGGTTATTTGCTTAAAGAATTTCTTTTTTAAAAGTTAGATTGATAGTCGGGCGTTAGAGCAGGTTTGTTTATTTTGCAGATGATTAACAAGTATTGAGTAGTTACTTTAATCGAGTTGCTGTAAATGAGGTGCGAAGGCTAGATGTAAACTATTAAGTGGCTATTTTAATAACCACTTAATAGAAAAATAATCGCTAAAAGGTCCAGTTTATGCCTAAGTAGTAGCGACGACCATTAGTCCACTCATTAACAAATATCTTATCTAAATGATTTTGGTAATAAGGTTTTAACTCTTCAACAGGAATACCACTTGCTTGCGATAAAATGGCAAAGGCCTCTTCTCCTGAGACAGAAGACTCAACAATATTGTTGCCATTTTCATCTTTAGCGACAACGCGATTGCCTGTTGCGACACCGTCTTCACCAATTTCGTCGATCCATTTCATTTTATTAATAACTGGGTCATTAACAATTTGTGATGTTTTTATGTATTGCACAACATTTTCATTGGTTAAGTTTGTTACTGCAAAGCTTGCTACTAAATTGTCTAGGATTTGATAGGTCGCTTTGAAGTCGAGTTGTTCGCGCGCATCAGTGTAACGAATACCGTCTGTAAAGCTGGCATTGGCGAATTCACTTCGATAGTTATATGACAACCGTGCCGAAAAAGTGTCATTTTCAAAATAAATAGATGCATTGAGGGTGTCTTGTGACTGTCCAAACATAGGTTCTGTTTGGCTAACTGTTTGAGTATTAAACCCAGTGACTTCAAAGTATTCACGTTGAGACGGATCACTCAAATGAGTTTCTGTATCAGTCATATCAGCGATTTCATATGAAAAGGTTGAGGTGTTGAACTTTTGATCCGGCACATCTGTATAAGTGTAATTAATTAAGCTACCAAAACCATTACCGAAATCATGTTGTAACTGAAATTCAAGCCCTTTTACTTTTTGCTCACCTGTATTGAAGTAAGAACTAACAACGTAGTCTCCGTATATTGAGTAACCGTTATCATCTGTTTTCCCTTCATCCCCTAGGTAACTTAAGTCTTGAACTTGAGATGATGATCGCACCATATCTTTAATATCTTTTTGAAAGGCTGTAATGGCAAAAATAGATGACTCAGCAAAGTACCACTCTACGCCTACTTCAGAGTTGACTGATGAATATGAACCTAAGTTTGGATTACCAACCGATCCTCGGCGCTGCGAATCCATTGGTAGGCGCTCAGCATCTCCATTTGGGGTTAAATCTTGCTGTCTACCGTCAGTGTAGAATCGGTAGCGTTCGGTTACTAAGCTAAAGTTACTTCTGAGCTGAGTAAGGCTCGGATGAGAAATATTCTTTGACGCGGCGGCTCTTAGAACAAGATCGTCAGCAAGGTCATAAACAATATTAAAACTTGGTAAATAGTCTTTAGTACTACTTTTTTGCACAAGCGGCGAATACTGATTAAAACCAGCAAGACCCGCGACATAATTTGGATCGGTTTCATCAATAGGGTATGAAAGAAGCTGACCATTTTCATCTTTTGCCACTTCATTACCGACAGATTCTCGTTGTGTGTCGACTACGCGAATACCTACATTACCTCTGAATTTTTCACCACTGAAGTTTGCCATTGCATAATAGGCTAGTAATTCTTCAGTTACTTTATAGGCTGATCCTGCCGATTCAGTTAAACCAGAACGACAGCCATAATAGTTTTCAGGGTTTGCTGAGTTTGCGATTGCATCTATACAAGCACCTTCATTCGGTGTGCCTTCTGAATTGAGTAATAAAAAGTGATCATTCAGCAACGAGTCACGTTTTGCTTGGTCGATATCAAAATATTCATTTGGTATATCATGACCCGCAGAGTCTAAGCCAGATACCGTACCACCTACAATTTGCTCTGCCAGAATGAGAGGGAAATCACTTGATTCATTTGCATAGCCATGAAAACGCGCTCCTTCTGTATAGTAGCGCTGTGTACGTTCTATATCGCGATACTTAGCGCCAAATTTGATGCTATCAATATAAAAGTCACTCTCGAAAGACCACGTAATATCTCCTTGCAGAAAATCTTCGGTGTTTTCACGGTAGCGAGCAGAGTTATTTAAGCCACCTGTTAGTAAATAAAACTCGTTAGTAGGCGCAAGCAAGAAGTTTTTAGCGCGCTGTTGTGCATCGATAAGCGCTTGCCCTGTTAGTGATGGGTCAGCCTCAAGCCCCCAATATACTTTGCCGGTATCGGGGTTATATCCATACCCTAAATTGACCCCTTCATAAGTTGGGATTTTTAAAGATGCATCGTCACCTGAGTAAAGCGTTTCGTAATCCCCATAACGACTGGCAAGTGTGGTTCCACGATCGAGTACGGTACTCTCTGCTTCTGTGTGACCAGCTTGAAACTTCATTACAAAGTCATTGTGTTCAAGATCAACAGTAAGATGGTAGCGATTTTGTTCAGTTTCGGTGCCACTTCTATCGTTTGAGTCACGACGGATCATTTCACCCCATCGGATATCGCCATCGTAATAGTTGTTACCATCCCAGACCATGCCTGCACCGCGAACTAAATTTGTGCCATCAATAGGGTAGGTTGCTGATAAAACAATATCGCGTTCAGGATCCATCACGAGTCGAGGATCTATCCCAGGCACTTCGTTGCTATACAGCAGTTGCACAATACGGTGTGGTTGAGCGTATAAATTGTCATTTTTATTATCTCGATCAGATTTATTCTGATTTATCTCTAGGTTTAAACTTAAGTTATCAATAGGTGCCCATTGAAAGTTTAAAGTTGTATCTAGGCGGCTTTCATCGGTTGAGAAAGCTGGCGCGTAGACCATGTTACCTAATGTTCTAGCAGGAGTTTGACCTAACCCTGCTTCTCTTCTGCTACCCCAAAAAAGCCCCCATACTGGGTCAATATAAGTTGGGTCTATCACTTCATCTAGTTGCCCCCAATTTTGTGTATAGTTGTTCCATACACCAGAGTTACTGGGATCTTCTGTTGGCCAATAAGCACCATTATTTGCGACTGCTTCTAAGTCACCGTAGGTATAACCATTTAACGCCATGTGACGTGTAATGATTAGGGCATGATTATTCATATGGCGCAGATTGATATCGCTGCTGGCACATGCTTCTGTTGGACACTCTATTGCATCTGTTTGTGCAAAGCCTGTGCTGATCGCGCCTTCATTACCAGCAATACCATCTGATTCAAAACCGGTACGAAATGCCTTGCGTTGTTGATGACTTACGCTAATTGAAGCGCCAAATTTTTTATTTTCAGAGACAAAGTTATAGGCTGTTGATACTTGTGGTGAATACTTCTTTGAAGAGTCGTTATACTCTGATTCAACATTAAAATACCCATAGCCATCTTCTTGTTCCAAAGGTTTTTTAGTATGTAATATGACGGTGCCGCCAATACCACCGGCATCAAGGTCGGCACGGGCTGATTTATGGACTTCAATTTTAGAAACACGCTCTGCTGGAATATTTGAAAAATCAAAGGCATTACTTTCTGATTGGCCTGGTAAATAGGATGCTGATTTGGCTGATTGACCATTAACTAGGGTATTGGTTAGTTCGGGTGACGTGCCACGAATAGACACTTTAGAGCCTTCACCAAATTGTCGCTCAATTTGTACCCCAGCCACACGTTGCAAAGCTTCAGCCATATTTTTATCAGGGTTTTTGGCAATATCTTCTGTATTAATAGAATCAACAATAACATCTGAATATCGTTTGTTATTCAAGTTCTCACGCAAAGATGAGCGAATACCAGTTACTTGAATAACTTCGATTTCTTCATCTTTGAGATTTTTTTCTGAATTTTTATTTGTGGGTAAGTCCTTTTTCACCTCTTGTGAAAAGGTTGGCATTGACATACTTGCAGTCAATAGCATTGCTGACTGAACCGCAATGGTCATTTTAGATAAGCGAAGAGCTTTCATTTTGCACCTTTCAAATTTGTTATTATTTTAATCTGACTCGTTGTTACTGAGCATTAATAGCGAAACTAAGACCCTTAAAGGATCTTACTTTTTAATTACCAGTGACCGAAATACAACACCTATACAGTCGCTGCTTAAATTAAAATAGTACAAACATAGAACAAATCAAGAATATTTTATTATTTATTTGGTGTTTTTGGATTTCCTTTTGTTTTGTACCTAAAAACCTTTAACTTTTTGTATTTAATTGAGTTTTTTCTTTTTGGGAAAGAGGTGGTTTTTCTGGTATGTATATATGCATAATCAATTAAAACAATTGGTTGAGATTTTTTGCTGTCCTTACTTTGAATATTTTATTCTTTATTTTCTTTTTTTTATCCTCTGATATTGCTGTGCTGCGGCTTTAAACTGTCATTCACTTAATCAGTTGTTTTGTTTTTCGTTAATAGGCACACTGATAATCCAAATGGGTTTTATGCAGTAAGGTTTTGTAATGAAAAATGAGATAAAGCAACACATCGGCAGTGTTGCACTGGTGGTAAATGATTACGATGAAGCCATAGCCTTCTACACCGAAAAATTACAATTTACATTGATTGAAGATACCGATTTAGGCGAGGGAAAACGGTGGGTTTTAGTCTCGCCACCGGGTTCTAACGGTACACACCTGCTACTTGCAAAAGCCAGTAATCAACAGCAAATGCACGCTGTTGGTAATCAAACCGGTGGCCGAGTATTTTTGTTCTTACACAGCAATGATTTTTGGCGTGATTACAACAGCATGAAAAGTAAAGGTGTTGTATTTAATGAATCACCAAGAGAAGAGCCTTACGGCACCGTAGTGGTGTTTCAAGATTTATACGGCAATAAATGGGACTTACTTGAGCTTAAACACCCTAAAGGTTAACAATGGCGCTAGGGGTTAAATTCTCGGGCGCGCCAAACACGTTTCACGCTTACGTATAATCCGGCTCTATTCCAAATTTAAAATCTGACGGGCTAAAGCCCGACCTACAATGTAGCTCGTCATTTATGGCGACAGGGGGATGTAGACGCGAACCTCGTACCTCGGACCTCGCAACTTTCCCCTTTCCCCTAGAAACTTGCTAACTACTCCTAGCCCCTAAAACCTCCCCCCTCACAATCTCTGCGCCTTTACTTAGCGCATTGAGCTTGGCGCTTGCTATCTGGCGAGGGAGGGGCGCCATACCGCAATTTGTGCATGGATAAAGCTTATCGGCATCAACATATTTCAGGGCTTCGCGTAATGTCTGTGCTACCTCATCAGGGGTTTCGATTTCATTGCTTGCTACATCAATGGCACCAACCATCACTTTTTTGCCGCTTATGAGTGCTAATAGTTCAATAGGTACGCGAGAGTTGTGGCACTCAAGTGAAATAATATCGATATTCGACTTTTGAAGTTTTGGGAATACTTCTTCGTATTGACGCCATTCATTGCCTAGTGTTTGTTTCCAATCAGTGTTTGCTTTTATTCCATAGCCGTAGCAAATGTGCACGGCGGTTTCGCACTTTAAGCCTTCGATTGCTCTTTCTAGGCACTTAATGCCCCAGTCATTAACATCATCGAAGAACACATTAAACGCAGGCTCATCAAATTGAATAATATCAACACCTGCAGCTTCGAGCTCTTTCGCTTCTTGATTGAGGATTTTGGCAAATTCCCACGCCAGTTGTTCACGGCTTTGATAGTGGGCGTCATACAAGGTGTCGATCATGGTCATAGGCCCTGGCAACGCCCATTTTATAGGTTGCTTGGTTTGCGAACGTAAAAACTTGGCGTCTTCAACAAACACGGGTTTGCTGCGTGACACCGGGCCAATCACACTTGGTACACTGGCTTCGTAGCGATTACGAATGGTCACTGTTTTACGGTTCTCAAAATCAACGCCATTTAAGTGTTCGATAAAGGTCGTTACAAAGTGCTGGCGGGTTTGCTCGCCGTCGCTCACGATATCAACGCCAGCTTGTTGTTGCTCTTGTAAGGCAACACGCAGCGCGTCTTGTTTGCCGTCGATAAGCTCTGCGCCTTGCAATTTCCAAGGCGACCATAAGGTTTCAGGCTCAGCAAGCCAAGCAGGTTTTGGTAAGCTGCCAGCTGTCGATGTGGGTAATAACTTTCTCATTTTTACTCTCATTAAATTGCGTAGTTGGCAGACCATTTTTCAAGTACTGATTGATAAGGCTTAATAAAGTGCTGCTCAGTAAATTTGCCTTGTGCAATCGCAAGTTGGCTGCGCTCTTCACGGTCGTAGACAATTTGCGTGATCGAGTGATCGGCGTTTCTTAAATTTGGTTGATAGCAACTACCCGCCACGGCATTGGCATTATAAATTTCTGGACGATAGATTTTCTGGAATGTTTCCATGGTGCTAATCGTGCTGATCAACTCTAAGTTGGTGTAATCGTTCAGCAAGTCACCAAAGAAATAAAACGCCAGCGGAGCAACTGTGTTTGGTGGCATAAAATAGCGTACCTGCAAGCCCATTTTTTTAAAGTATTGCTCGGTTAATGACGACTCATTTGGTTGGTACTCAGCACCTAAAATTGGATGTTGATTTTCTGTACGGTGGTACGTTTTGTTATCAGACACGCTTAAACAAATAACCGGTGGTTTTTTAAAGTGCTGTTTGTAAGTTTCTGAATCAATAAAGTATTTAAAGAGTTTGCCGTGTAAGTCACCAAAGTTTTCGGGAATGCTGAATTCGCTTTTTGCTTTATTATGATCAAGCAACAGAACACTAAAATCATAATCACGCACGTAAGATGAAAAGTTATTACCAACAATACCTTCGATACGTTCATTAGTTTGGTGATCAATGATATTCGTTTTTAGCACTTCAATTGACGGGAATGCCTCTGTGCTATGTGCAATTTCTAGATCAACTGAGATGATCTCAAGCTCTACTGAGTAGCGGTCGCCTTGCGGGTTATCCCAGTTTGCTAGCGCATTAAAGCGGCTATCAATCATTTTTAATGCATTACGCAAATTCTGCTGGCGACTTTCACCGCGAGCTAGGTTTGCAAAGTTTGTGGTAAGTCGTGTGCTTTTTGACGGATGATAATTTTCGTCGAGGCAAATGCTTTTAATTGTAAATCTGAAATCGTTGTTCATGGCAATGTATCCAAAAGTCCTGAGATAAATGATTGCGGCTCACCTTCCTTAAATCGCTAGGTCATTAACCTTGAGGTGGCTTGGTATCTATTTATACGTGCTCAGTATCATGAAGAAAAACGTTTTTATTTCAGGTAAAACATGAGGCAGATTCATGAATATTTGCTGTTTTAGTAAAACATTTAGGAAGGGATAGTAAAAAATGCTTCAAAGTTGATTTAGACGTCTGGATTTCTAAATTGGTTTATTGGAGTTGCAGTAATTTCATATAAAACGTGAGTAATATTCACTACTTAACAGGGCTTTTGAGAGCAACCCCGTACTTTATTGTTGTTATACTCGTCTCCCTAAACCAACAACACAGACAAATATAATGAATGAATTAATCGTGCTTATTATTGCTTGCGCCATACTTGGTAGCGGGGTTGGCTTTTTAGCGGGGCTATTAGGAATTGGTGGAGGCCTAGTAATTGTGCCCATTTTAAGCATGATCTTGCTGCACTTTCAGGTGTTACCTGCTGAGCAAGTGGTGCTGGTGGCGATTGCTACATCGCTTGCCTCAATTCTTTTTACATCTACGTCATCAGCTATCGCTCACCATAAAAATGATAATGTGCCTTGGCAATTGGCTCCGTGGGTTATGACAGGGGTTGCACTAGGCGCTCTTATCAGTGGCTTTTTGGCTTCGCTATTGCCTGCAAATGTGGTGCGAATAGTGTTTGCTGTGAGTGTGGTGCTTATTGCATTAAAAATGATTTTCAGCAGTAAAAACGATAGCCAATCAACACGCTCGCTACCTAATAAAGGCCTTTTAACATTTTATACAAGCATCACAGGGGGGCTTTCTGCCATGATAGGCATTGGCGGTGGTGCGGTACTTGTGCCGTTACTGACGTTTTTCTCGGTTGATATGAAAAAAGCCATTGGCTGTGCTTCGGCCTGCGGTATTGTCATTGCGCTATTTGGCTCAGTGGGTTACATCAGTTCGGGCAGCCAGTACTTTACATTAAAAGAAGGCTTTGCTGGTTTTGTTTATTTGCCTGCCTTGTTTGGCATTGTGTGTACTTCGTGGTTTAGCGCACCATTAGGTGCAAAAGCAACGCATCATTTACCTGTCTCCACCATCAAAAAGATCTTTGCGGGGCTGTTGGTTATTATGGCTGTAAATATGCTAGCTAAATAGTGTTAACTTATTAATTCGACAACACGAAAGTCGTTTGTTAATGTCAGTTATGCAGTTTTTAGGCTGCTCAACTGCCTTTTTTCGAAAGCTGTAGGCGCTAATTAAGGACTATTTTTTTAAGGAAAATGTTATGGAACGCTGGTGCTTTCAAGCGAGTAAAAAAACACTAAGCTCTTTATTTGTTGCTCTATCGCTAATGGCTTTGCCAGTGACTGCTGAGCCTACAAAGCCACTCGAAACTCACCATGCTTTAATGAGCCAAGTTCTCAATGCAAACCAACAAGCTCCCCTTACAGGTTTTGCACTTCATGTGATTGTTGATGATGGACATGCTTTTTCAACGGCAAAGCAAAGTAAAGAAAATGCGCCGCAAGTTATTAACCCAAATAGTTTATTTAGAATTGCCAGTGTCACCAAAACCTTTACTGCGGCAACGGTGCTACGTTTGCACGAGGAAGGAAATCTAAGCCTTGATACAACGCTCGATAAGTTAATTTCTGATGACTTTTATGCGCTTCTTGAAAGCGATGGTTATGCCCTTGATAAAATGACGCTTAAGCAAGTGCTGAGTCACACGGCAGGGTTATACGATCACGGCCAAAGCGATCAGTATTTAGCTGGCATAATGGCAAATCCGCAGCAAGATATTACGATGCGCGAGCAAATTAAAGGGTGTGTAGAGTGGGGCGACCCAGTTGGTAAACCTGGTGAGCGTTTTTCATATTCAGATACCGGTTATGTGTTACTCGGCCATATTATTGAAAGAGTGACAGATTTACCGCTACCTGAAGCGGTTCGCTAATACTTAAGTTTCGATAAAAATCATATCGAAAATGTGGTCTGGGAACGGGGTGATACGGTTGCTGTGGATGAGTCTCGACGCGTACATCAATACTTGCATGGCACCGATACTTTTAATTGGAGCCCAACTGTCGATTTATATGGTGGCGGTGGGCTTGTTGCCAGCCCAATCGGTATGGCTAAATTTTATCAGGCTTTATTTTCAGGTAAGGTCTTCAAATATCCGGAAACGCTCAAACTCATGCTCTCGGATAAAGGCTTACCTGCAGATAGCCCTTATCGTTTAGGTGTATTTGCAAAAGACTATAACGGCACCTTGGTTTATCAACATGGTGGCTTTTGGGGCACTTTGGTGATGTATGAACCAACAACGCAGGTAGTGGTAGCAGGGGCTGTTACTCAGCAAAAAGACTACGCCCAGCTTGAAAAAGTGATGAGTGACTATTTAATTTTACAAGCAAAATCAGCGCTCTAAATAAACACGCCAAAATCTAAACTGGCGCACAGATGCGCCAGATCCTTTCTTAGTTCAACTTTAGCTAAGTCATTATAGAAGATAAATGACTTGCGTACTTCATATAACAAAAATATTATATAACCAAATTGTTATGGAGTGAGTCGTGAAAGTTCTCTTTTTATGTACAGAAAATTCAGCCCGTTCAATTATGGCTGAGGCGTTGCTTAAACATCATGGTAAAGGTGAGTTTGAGGTGTTTAGTGCAGGTACTGAACCTTATGCGGTAGACCCTCGTACGCTTGCGGCGATTGAGCATTTTGGTTTAAAAACCGATGACTTACACTCAAAGCACTTAAACGATGTAACTAACCTGAATTTTGATTACGTCATAACCTTATGTGATGACGCTGTCAAAGAATGCGCCAATCGCGTCGATGGCAGCCATTGCCTTGCATGGGATTTTATCGATCCTAAAACGCGTCCTGAACCCCACGCCTTTGAAAAAACCTTGCAAGAGCTCAATGAGCGAATCAAACAGTTTGTGCAATCCCATAACAAAGAAAAACCAGCATCGATTTCGCCAACCACATTTTATAAAGCGCTTGCAGATGATATTCGCTTAAAAAGCTTATTGCTTATCGCCGTTGAGCAAGAGGTTTGCGTATGCGAACTAATGACAGCACTTAATGAGCAGAGCCAGCCAAAGGTTTCAAGGCATTTAGCGCAACTTAAAAAACAGGGCATTTTGTCGGATAGAAAACACCAGCAGTGGGTGTTTTATTCTTTAAACCCGACTCTACCTATGTGGATGAAACAAACAATTACCTCGACCGTGGTAAACGAACCAAATTTCATAGAAAACGAGTTAGCAAGGCTAAATGCGATGGGAGATGATCGCCCAACCCGTGTTGCTCGTTGCTGCAATTAAGGACTAAAAATGGGTGTTTTTGAACGATATTTATCTGTATGGGTTGCTGCTGCTATCGCCATCGGTGTGACGCTTGGGGTGATGTTTCCGCCTTTATTTGAGTTAATAGCCAAAGCCGAAGTGGCGCATGTAAACATTGTTGTTGCACTGTTTATTTGGGTAATGATCTACCCGATGATGGTGCAAGTTGATTTTTCAACAATCAAAGAAGTCGGTAAAAACCCTAAAGGGCTGATGCTCACTTTAATCATTAACTGGCTTATCAAACCGTTTTCAATGGCCGTATTAGGTTGGCTATTTTTTGAAGGGTTATTTGCTGATTTCGTTAGCCCTGAAACGGCGCAAGAATATATTGCTGGGATGATTTTGCTTGGTGTTGCACCTTGTACTGCAATGGTGTTTGTGTGGTCACAACTGACTAAAGGCGATGCAAATTATACCTTAGTGCAAGTGTCTGTGAACGACATCATTATGATTTTTGCTTTTGCACCAATTGCGGGTTTACTGCTGGGTGTATCTGATATTCATGTGCCTTGGCTTACACTGATGATTTCGGTTGTGCTGTATGTATTGCTGCCACTCGTTGCCGGGGTCTTAACACGAAAAGCTCTTAATAATTCAGCACAAAATGAGGCTGCTGTGCAGTCATTTTTAGAGAAAATTAAACCTTACTCAGTTATTGGTTTACTGGCCACAGTAGTCTTGCTGTTTGGGTTTCAGGCGAACACGATTTTAGCCCAACCGCTTAACATTGTACTGATTGCCATCCCGCTTGTTTTGCAAACCTACGGTATTTTTGCAATCACTTATTTCATTGCGTTAAAGCTTAGGCTTAAGCACAACATTGCAGGGCCAGCATGTTTAATTGGTACCTCTAACTTTTTTGAGTTAGCGGTCGCAGTGGCTATTTCATTATTTGGTTTGCACTCGGGCGCAGCATTAGCAACCGTTGTTGGGGTGTTGGTCGAAGTACCTGTAATGCTGTCGTTGGTTGCAATCGTTAATAAAACAACACATTGGTTTAAAGAGTAATTGGGGAATCATAATGCAATCACATCCATTTGATATTTTACAGCTAGAAACTGGGGCATTTATTTTTACTCCTTGCCCTGGCACAAAAGGCGTTGGCTTATCACAGTCTGTTGCTGATCTAAAAGCGGCAGGTGCAAAAGCAATTATTACTCTGATGTACGATGAAGAGCTTGTTAAAAATGGGGCGCAGCAGCTTGCAATCGAATGTGAGCAAGCCGGTCTTAGCTGGTTTCAATTACCTATTGTTGATGATGACGCGCCAAGCGAAGCGTTTAGTTTAGCTTTCAACAAACACCTTAACGAGATTCTTGCCATCATAAAAAGCGGTGGTAGCGTGGCTGTGCACTGTAAAGGCGGCTCAGGCCGTACAGGCTTAGTTATTGGTTTATTAATGCATGAGCTTGGCTATGCTAAAAATGACATAGTTAATCAAGTGCAGGCTATTCGCCCTAAATCGTTGCATAACCCAGTACAACGTTCATTTTTCGACAATTTTCAAAAAGTAGGAGCTTAACAATGGCAATTAAAGTAGGCATTAATGGTTTTGGCCGCATGGGTCGTTTATCACTAAGAGCAGCGTTTGCATGGGACGACATTGAGTTTGTGCATATTAATGATCCTGCGGGTGATGCAGCTACATTGGCTCACTTACTAAAGTATGATTCGGTGCACGGTATTTGGCCTCATGAGGTTGAAAGTAACGACAATGCTGTGATCATCGATGGCCACGAAATTAACGTTACGCAAAATAAAACGATTGCAGACACTGATTGGTCTGGTTGCGATATCGTTATTGAAGCCTCTGGTGTGATGAAAAAAACCGAGTTACTGCAAGCCTATCTTGATCAAGGTGTGAAGAAAGTTGTTGTCACTGCCCCTGTAAAAGAAGACGGTGTGCTGAACGTTGTTATGGGTGTAAACGATAATTTATACGATGTAAATCAGCATGATATTGTTACAGCAGCATCGTGCACTACCAACTGTTTAGCGCCTGTGGTTAAAGTTCTGCAAGAAAAAATTGGTATCAAACATGGTTCAATGACCACTATTCACGATATCACTAATACGCAAACTATTTTAGATGCGCCCCATAAAGACTTACGCCGTGCTCGCGCATGTGGCATGAGCTTAATTCCAACTACAACGGGCTCTGCAACAGCAATTACACATATTTTCCCTGAACTTAAAGGCAAATTAAATGGCCACGCGGTTCGTGTGCCTTTAGCAAATGCATCAATCACAGACTGTGTGTTTGAAGTTGAAAAGCCAACCACCGCTGAGCAAATTAACCAATGGATGCAAGAAGCCGCAGAGGGCGAGCTAAAAGGCATTTTGGGCTATGAAGAAAAGCCACTTGTTTCTATCGATTACAAAACCGACCCACGCTCAAGCATTGTTGATGCGTTATCAACCATGGTTGTGAACGAGACTCAAGTTAAGCTGTATGTTTGGTACGATAACGAATGGGGTTATGCAAACCGCACCGCCGAACTTGCCCGTAAAGTTGCGCGATCACTACAAGGTTAAAAGCAATGACGCGTTTGGCTAATCTTCCCGCTGATATAAAGCAGTACTTAATTGTCACCGGGAATTACTGGGCATTTACGCTTACAGATGGCGCATTGAGAATGTTGGTGGTACTGCATTTTCATGCGCTTGGCTACTCGCCTTTGAGTATTGCCATGCTGTTTTTGTTTTATGAGATTTTTGGTGTTGTCACTAACTTAGTGGGCGGCTATTTAGGCGCAAGGCTTGGTTTAAATAAAACTATGAACATTGGCCTTGCTATACAGGTTGCAGTCTTGTTTATGCTGGCAGTCCCTCCTGAATGGCTGAGTGTTGCCTATGTGATGTTAGCGCAGGCGCTGTCTGGGATTGCCAAAGATCTCAATAAAATGAGCGCTAAAAGCTCAATCAAAATGCTGGTTGCCAGTGGCCAAGAAGGCACCTTGTTTAAATGGGTAGCGATACTAACAGGCTCTAAAAACGCCTTAAAAGGTGTGGGCTTCTTTTTAGGTGGCTTACTACTGACATTAATGTCGTTTAAAGGCGCAATGCTAACCATGGCTACCGCTTTGCTGGTGGTGTGGTGTTTTAGTATTTATGCACTTAAAAATGATTTAGGCAAAGCTAAAAACAAGCCTAAGTTTAACGAAATATTTTCAAAAAGTAGTTCAATCAATATCTTGTCAGCCGCGAGGTTGTTTTTGTTTGGTGCGCGTGATGTTTGGTTTGTAGTTGCACTTCCGGTGTTTTTATCACAAGCTTTTGGTTGGGATCATTGGACCGTGGGGGCCTTCTTAGCTAGCTGGATCATTGGTTATGGGATAGTGCAATCTTTTGCACCTAAAATCATTAAGCTTAATAAGCAAACATCACCAAGCGCAGAAACAGTTAAGTGGGCATCCTTGCTTGCTTTAGTCACCTTAGCAATTGCTTTTGCTATTGGTTTTGACTGGGCAGTAAAACCAATGCTGATAGGCGGACTGATGTTGTTCGGCGTGGTCTTCGCGATTAACTCATCTTTGCACAGTTACTTAATTGTTAGCATGGCTGATGCTGATGGCGTATCACTCGATGTCGGGTTTTATTATATGGCCAATGCCATGGGACGCTTAATTGGTACTGTGTTGTCGGGCTTAGTGTTTCAGGTGTATGGCTTAGCAGCCTGTTTGGCTATATCACTGTTATTTATTGTTATTACCGCTCTTATTTCGACTAAATTACCAAAACAAATTTAGTTAAATCTAAACACGCCCTACAAAGGTAAGCCTTCTTGCTTACCTTTGTTCATGCATAGCATCAGAAATAATAAAATCAGTCACCTTCAGGCTTGAAAAGCTCTTCGAGCATTGGCTGTGGGTTGTTTAAAAATGCCTTTGTAATTTGGTAATGTTCAGTATCCTCATAATTTATTTGAGCAATGGCTGTTGCAAATAAAGGAAAATGGTACATTGTATTCAAAAAACTGAATACCCAAAGAATTAATAACCCAAAGCAAGGATGGCAATTATGATTGAACCAAACTATGCAAGTTACACTCTTGATGAGCTGCTAGATTGCAAAGCGAATATAGACGCACAAGCATGGCCCGAGCGTCTTAAAGACATCGAAAACGCTTTGAGTGTTTATGCCAGTCAATCTGCTGAGCACGAAAAACAGTACAAACAAGCAGTGTTTAATGCATATTGTGAGACGTTACGCCACGATCTAACCATCAGTATCGATGATAATATTCTTTGGTTTTTAAGACCGTTTTCTAAGCAAGCTAAAGATATTACTCCCAGTACCTTTGCTGGCGAAGTTTGCCCGCTTTGCAAAGGAGATATTAGCGCAACCACATGGGCTGCTGGCTGGCAGTTGAGCTGCGAACATTGTGAAGTAACAGGGATTGTTGTTGAAAAGTTTGGCTATTAAAAAAGTTAGCTTATTGAAATTGCTGTGTAATTATTCACAGCAATATATAACAATTTTGATAATGCTATCAGGCTTTTTTAACAAATTTAGCGGTTACCATCATTTCACCAACGCCATCAACTTTACAGTCTAATTCGTGGTCTTTCTTATCTAACACGCGGCGGACCACAGCTTTGGTGCCTATTTTAATCACTTGTGAGCTGCCTTTAATTTTTAAATCTTTCGCAACAGTCACTTTGTCGCCATCAGCTAATAAAGTGCCGTTAGCATCTTTCACATTGATCACATCATCGGTATCAACCGCATTAGGATCCCACTCATGAGCGCATTCTGGGCATACTAAATTGTGTTGATCTTCATACACGTATTCAGAGTTACATTGTGGGCAAGGAGGAAAAGACATAAATGGCACCATGGTTGATTTTAAAAGGGTATTTTAATGGCTAAGAGTAAACTATGCGAGCCCCAAGTTGAACAAGAGATCGCATCGTTTATTTAGTTATCCATCATGCTATCAGTAAAAATTTGATAGCCATTACGACCCAGCTCTTTTGCTTTATACATCGCTTTGTCGGCTTGTTTTTGCAAAGTTTCAGCTGATATGTCATGCATCGGGTCATAAAATGAAATACCAATGCTCGCTGATACGCATAGCATGTCGTCTTGGTATTTTACCGAATTTAAAATTTCAGCGTTTAATCGTTCAATTAAGGTTAAACAAGCTTCTTGCTCTGTGAGATTGCCAATCACAGCAACAAACTCATCACCGCCAATTCGTGCTAGGGTGTCTTGTTTACGAAGTATTGTGCTCATACGAGCGGCTAAGGTCACTAAAAGGTGATCGCCAGCTTGATGACCATAACTGTCATTAACCGGTTTAAATTTATCTAGGTCTATAAATACGCAAGCAACTAAGTTGTTGTTGCGTTTTGCCAATTCAATTGCCTGGGCTAATCTATCGGCAAGTAACATACGATTGGGTAACCCAGTCAAGGTATCGAAAAATGCTGCTTTTTCTAAATGTTGGCGCTGTTTGGCTTGCTGTGTTACATCAGAAAATACCGAAACATAGTTGCGAACTTGTGCACTTTCGTCTTTTACGGCTGTGATTGTGAGTGACTCAGCGAAGAACTCACCGTCTTTTCTGCGGTTCCAAATTTCTCCTTGCCAATAGCCTTTATCATCTAGTTGTTGCCACATAGACTCATAAAACTCATTCGGCTGGGTGTTAGAACTTAATATATTTGGGTTTTGACCTAGTAACTCATCTTTTTTATAGCCTGTGATATCAGCAACGGCTTGGTTTATTCGAACGATGGCAGCATCTTCATCAGTAATAATAATACCTTCGCGCAGGTTTTCGATTATCTTGTCAGCAAGGTTTAACTCCCAGCTGTTTTTTAAAAGTTTGTTTGCTTGATGCTTTACTTCATTTTCTAGTGAGCGCACGGCGAGTTTTACAGCAAAATAAATAAGTATTTCTAGCAAGAGAAAACCAATAATTCCGTAAGCAATGTTGTAAGTCATGGATTCGTTGAAGGCATTTATTTGCTCATCAATATTGCGCCAAAGTACGATGTTACCAATATCAGGCTGACTTGGATCTTTGTGCCCGAGATAATCGCGTACAGGAATATAGGTAATCGCATAATGCTTACCGGCTATTTCACTTTGCTTTACAGTTGTTTGGTTATATACAGTTTCGCTGGTTATTGAGGTAATAAAGTCGGTTGCATTATCTCTGGAAATAGCTTCTAAATAGCAGTTGCATTGATTCAGTTTGCTGCCAAAACGTTTTGCTTTGGCATCTTCCCAAAGTAAGTTATCGATATGTTTAGCTGTAAATAATACCGCAATACCTAAATCAAACTCATTGTCGAGCGTATCGAGCAGTGAATCAAATGATGTGCCGACTTCTAATGAGCCTACATGAATACGCTGTTGATTAATTTTATCGGTGAAGTAGACGGGCACTACACCGCGGATACCGGAGTAAATTCGACCCGTTTCTAACCCTGAAAGAGCGTGTTTATCGCGGTTAGCATCAACAATAATATGTCGAATATCATGCATGGTGTCGCCATATTTTTTATCATTGTGCACTCGTAAAAAGCTGGTAGAGCCGGGCCCTAAATGAAAATGTAGCTGGCGGGCTGAAAAGCTATTTTGTACTTCTTGCCAAGCAGGTGCGACTTTATTGAATAGCTGTTTGCGAATTGCGGCGGCGCGTTCTTTTCCTTTGCCTCCACCCTCTTGTTCAATAGCTTGCTTACCTTGATAAAAGAGTTCTGCAACTTCAGGATCGTTTGCTACAAAGGTCGCAATGGCAAGCATGGTTTCCTGCTCTTGCGACATTAGTAATTGATAACTTGATTCGAGGTTTTCGCCTTGGTTTATTAGGTTTTTGTTGAGTGTTTCTTTTTCTAGTGTGTAATTAAGCAAAATGTAGCAAATGTCGATGATTAAAATCGCAATACTTAATGCTAAAAATACTTTGCTTTTAAAGGTTAACTTCATTGGCTTACTGCTTTGTTAGTCTTTTATTGTTTTGAAGTACTATTTTATTTTTCAGTGGTTTCGAGCGTTTTGGTAATAGAGAATATTCCTCTTAGATCACCAAGCCGATAGCCTGTAGCTAAATCATTTGGGTAATGTTCGTTGAGTGCTTGTTTTACTTCTGGCGCAATTGTTTGGCCATGACAATTGAGGCAAACTGGCGCGACTTTTATCGCTTTAGCAAAGCGAAATTGACCATCTTTATTGGTTGAAAAAGTCACATTGTCGATGCTTTCTGTATTTCTGATCATATCAAGTAGCTGGGCGATTTTTTCAGCTTCCCATTCATCGGGTTGATTATTTGGATTACGGTTTTTAGTGCTTTTACGTGCTACAGTCCAACCATCAGTTGATAAGCTATCGCTAATAGCTGGGGCTTGCATTTTGCACACGTTAATTCCTTCAACTAAACCACCTTGTTTGATTGCAGCAGCCAATGCTGATTTAAGCGTCGTGGCAAATTCAGTTGCTCGCTCAGCTGCTTGAGTTTCTAGAGTCGCTGAGTTTGTTTCGGCATAAAGACTAGGTGAAAGTAACACAGTACAAATCACAATTGTTCTGAGGGAAAACATAGTAAAACCTTATATTAGATATATCTAATATAGTAGTTTGTTTTTACTATACATGCCAATTTAACCTGCAAAAAATAACGATTCTTTGCACAAAGCCTGCTGGAGTGTTGTTGCTAAATTGGTTAAGGTGAAGAAAATATCTTGAGAACAAAAAAAATGAAAAAACTAATTTATATCGCCGCTTTGTTATTTTCTGCCCTAACATTTGCAGACACCGCTCCATACAGTGGAGAGATAAGTCGTGATGACTTACTTAAAGACTACGCTGCATTTAGTGAAGAGTACGATGAATACACACCGAGTGAAGAAGAGTTAACCACGATAAAAGCACTGCAAGGTAAGCAAGTTTTGGTGTTCTTGGGCACTTGGTGTCATGACTCAAAACGTGAAGTGCCTCGATTTTTAAAACTTCTCGATACTGCGAAAGTACAGTTAGGCTCACTTAAATTAGTGGCCGTTGGCTACGACAAGCTAGATCCTGCAGGGTTAGCAAAACAGTATGACTTAATGTATACACCAACCATTATTGTCCTTGATGGCGAAAAAGAGCTTTCCCGTATGATCGAAAAGCCAAAACAAAGCTTGGCTGTGGATCTTACGCAACCGGGTCAAACGCTATAAAATCATCAATAGATAAAGGCATTGAAATTAAGTAACCTTGAATATAATCAATGCCTTTATCACTCACCAATTGCCATTGCTCTGAGCTTTCGACCCCTTCTGCGGTAATCGTTAAATCAAGTTGATGGGCTAAATCACTCATCGTTTGTAAAAATAAACCATCTCGTGGGTTATCCACGCAATTACAGATAAAGGCACGGTCAATCTTAACGTTATCTAGCGGAAACTGCTGAATTGACGATAGTGATGAATAACCCGTTCCAAAGTCATCAAGTGATAAATTAAAACCTGCTAATTTAAGTTCATGCATTAGGTTTATGGCGTATTGGGTATTTTGAAATAGGGCGGATTCGGTGATCTCAAGATTAATTTTTTGATTAGCCGGAAATAGCTTAGCTTTTTCTTTACTCAGTCGTTTAACTAAATGCACATCAGAGAACTGTTTACGTGAGAGATTGATCGACACTTTAATACGAATGTTATTTTCAACCATGCGGTGGCAATCTTCAGCAACCTTAGCAACAATCCAACGAGATAATAAATTAATGAGCTCTGATTGCTCAGCGATAGTAATAAACTCCACTGGTGACACAAACCCTCGAACAGGGTGCTGCCAACGTACAAGCGCTTCACAGCCAATCAGTGTGCCATCTATAGTGTTTACAATTGGCTGATACACCATACTTAGCTGTTCGTTGGCCGCAAGCGCATGACGTAGATCACTTTCGAGGTTACTTTGTGCAATAAGCTTCTCTTTCAGAGATTGACTATAAACAGTAAATGGTTTTTGTGTACGGGGGCATTCATTCATCGCAATGAGAGCTGTATTGATTTGCTCAGCCGCATCGATGTTTTGTAAGTGTGGATAACCCACGCCAATGTATAAGTGGTAAAAATGAGCGCTACCAGCGGTTTCAATAATACCGCCGACCTGATGCTGTAATTTATCTAATAGGGCGGCGAGTTTTTCATCAAAAATGGCTTCTTTTAGTAATATTAAAAAACAGCCAGGTTTTATATGAGCGCAAAACGCTTGATGTAAGTCAGAAAATTCAATTAGCCGGTTAGCTATCGTTGTCTGTAGTTCATTTAAGTAATCTTGACCGTAAATATCTTCTAATTGACGATAGCCTTTGATCTCGGCACACAATAAAGTAAGGCCGCTACTGTACTGGTCTTCAGGGCATAAGCTAGCGATATATTTTTCGCTGTAATGGCGATTGGCAAGGCCGGTGATCGAGTCAAAATGTGCTTGCTGGTAAAGATCATGTTGGCGTTGTTTTTCAGTACTTATGTCTTTAATCGTACCAACCAAGGTGTTTGTTTTAGGGTTCCATTCAGCGTGTTCATGAAACCAGCGTTTTTCTCCATTGAGTTTAATCGTGTACTCAATTTCAGTTGGGCTACTAGGCTTAGTATGAATAAAATTTAAAAACGAATTTTTATAAAAGCTATCGATTTTTTCACAGACATCAGTAATTGATTGCGCTTTGCTTTGTTCTTTGAATAGCGATTTAGCTTGTGATGATAGTTGCCTAATGCTTTTATCAGGCGACAGATGCCAACTGCCTACGCCACTGAGTGACTGAGCTTGTTTTAATTCAAGTGCCTGTTCAGACAGCTCTAAGGTTTGCTTTTGCACAAGTTTTTCGAGGTTTTGCTCATGCTCACGTAACCGACAAGTAATCGTAATCAAATAGCAGCTAACCGATGAAAGTAACAGAGCTATGAGTAGTAATACTAAAAATTCAACATGCGCTCGATAAGCAAACTCGTCTTTAATACCCACAACCCATTGCTGATTTTCAACATCGAGATTGTAGGTCGACCAGTGGCTTTGCTCAAAACGGTGGTTATTTAAAAGCGGCGCGTAGTTATTCGCTGTTTTTTGCCAAACCTCATAGAGGTGAGAGGGGGAGGTGCTCTCAGGGCTCAAATTTGCAATAAATTCTGGAAAGCGCAGCACCGCGATTGCAAACCCCCAAAACTCATTTTGATCAAAAATTGGTAATCGAGCGACTAAGCCTTGACCACCTTGAGCCAACTCTTTAGGTCCATCGATTCGCATTTTTTGCGTATCAATCGCTGTTTGTAATGACGCTTGAATGCTTTGCATCTTGAATAAATCGACACCAATCACACTCTCGTGACTGGTTAGCGGGTAGCTGTATTGAATAACCCCTTTTGGTGCGAGTTGAATAGTTTGGCTACCATCACTATGAGTTAATATCTCAGTGGCAAGGGTTTCGAATTCAGTTTGTGTGTATGTAAAGTCACGCATCGCGGCGCGAACAAGGTAAGGACCAAGGAGTGCGTTATCGAGGGCTTTTTCAAGTTTATTGCTGTAACTGTTAAGTGCTGCACTTAGCTCAATCTCATGCATTTCTTGTCTATCGTAAAACACTTTTAGTGCGATCGCCGAAAACAAGCAGAAACTGAGAAAAAAAGAAGTAAATAACAACGAAAAATATGTAATATTACGCAATGACGTCCCTGAATTGAGTGGGTATTTAAGTACTAAGCTCGTTTTTAAAAATACTAGTTTAGGGTTAACTGATTGTCTAGCGAAGAGCTAGAGTTTTAGTTGAATTTTTAGCAAGTTAAAAAAATAATCGTACCTAAATACAATGAATTGCAAGCACAAGTAAGATTAAACACTATGTACCAAGCTGTTATAAAAGCGATAGATGCAGCGAATGCTGTCGATCCAAATCGTGTAAAACAAGATGATCAAGAGCTAGCAAAAGAGTCTTTATATGCAATGCGTATGACCGACATGCTAAACCGTTTCAACCCACAAGCCGATGAGTTGATGCATATTGCTGCGCGAGGCCAACATATTGAGCGTTGGCGCTCTCCTCGCAGTGATTTTCCTATGGGTAAACAAGGTTATTATCAATGGCGTACGGCTTTATATGATTTTCATGCCGAGCGTGTAACAGCCCTTATGAAAGCGGCGGGTTACGCACCGGAAGAATGTGAGCGCGTATACGCAGCCGTTGCTAAAAAGAACATAAAACGAAACCCCGATAGCCAATTGATTGAAGACATTGCAAGCCTTGTTTTTATTGAACATTACATGCTTGATTTTGCAAGTAGTAAGCCTGATTATGATGAGCAAAAATGGCTGGGTATTATTCGTAAAACATGGCAAAAAATGTCAAATGAAGCACATTACTTTGTATTAGCTGGTAACATCAGCTTACCTGAGCCGCTTAAACCGTTAATTACAAAAGCGCTAAATTAATTATAAAACAAGGATGTACTATGTTTTGCCCGCGTACTAAAACAGCCCTTGAAGCAGTGAGCATTGGCGACGTTAACGTGTATTTATCAAAAAGCGGTGGCGTATTTTTTGATTTTGAATGACTGAAAATAAGAAGCCTGTACCATCTAAGATACAGGCTTTATTTGCATGCTAAGCGTTAAAGCTTAACCAGCATTTTTCCTTTATTTTTACCTTCGAACAGGCCAATAAATGCATCAACGGCATTTTCGATGCCATGGTAAACCGTTTCTTCAGATTTAATTTTACCTTCGCCGATCCACGCGCCCATTTGTTCAATAAACTCAGGGAACTGATCAAAGTAATCAATCACGATAAAGCCTTGCATGGTGAGCTTTTTCGAGTTGATATAAAAGAGGTTGCTTGGCCCTGGCTGCGCAGTGTCGTTATTGTAACCTGAGATCATGCCACAAACAGGAATACGGCCGTAATCGTTCATTACATTGAGTGCTGCTTCAAGGTGATCGCCACCTACGTTTTCAAAGTACACATCAATGCCTTGTGGTGCCGCTTGTTCAAGGGCTTCTGTTAGGTTTGCTACCGTTTTGTAATTAATTACTGCATCAACACCCAGCGCTTTAACCATTTGTGCTTTTTCGTCAGAGCCAACCGACGCAATCACTTTACAGCCTTTTAGCTTAGCAATTTGGCAAACAACGCTACCTACAGCGCCTGATGCAGCTGAAACAAACACGGTATCGGTTTCTTTTAGGCTAATTACCTTTGTTAATCCTGCCCATGCAGTTAACCCAGTCATACCCATAGTACTTAAAAACAGTTGGTCTGGTAGTGGCACGTTAGGTAGTAACGTTAAGTCGCTGCCATCGCTAATGTGCATGGTACGCCAGCCGCTAATATGGCTTACTTTGCTCCCAACAGGGAAGTCATCATTGCGTGATTCAATCACTTCGCCGATAGCACCAGCTTCCATCACTTCGTTTAAGTTAAATGGCGCGATATATGATTTACGATCGATCATGCGTGGGCGCATATAAGGGTCAACTGACATCCAGGTATTTTTAATTAACACTTCGCCGTCGTTCAAATCAGGAAGTGATACTTCTACCTGCGCAAAATTAGCCTGTGTTGGTACACCCGTTGGGCGTGAAACTAAATGAATTTGTTGACTTGTCGCCATATAAACCTCGAATCTGCTAGATTAGAATCAATTAATGAGTTGCACAAAACATTTGCGCGCAAACTATTTGCGATCAATTTAATGATCTTTACTATAAAAGGCAATAGATCGTCGGAAAATAATTTGCGCGCAAACTAAATTAAGGCAATAATATGGCTGTATTTCAGTTTAGGGTAGCAGCATGAGCAACAAGTTATCAGACAATGTATGTTTCACTTTATACAGTGCAACCAATGCGTTGATCAGAGCATTTCGACCAATCCTTGAAGCTTATGACTTAACCTATCCGCAATATATTGTGATGCATTCTCTTTGGTATAATAACCAAGTGAGCTTAAAAGCGCTTTCTCATGACACGCACCTCGACTCTGGCACCTTAACACCAATAGTTAAGCGCCTAGAAAGCAAAGGTTTATTGACTCGTCAGGTATCAAATGAAGATGAGCGTAAAAAAGTAATTTCGTTAACAGAGCAGGGCATGCAACTTAAAGTTGATGCTGAAGAATTAACGGCTAAGTTAATGGCACGCTCAAATATGAGTTTGGAGCGAATCGAGTTATTACGCGAGTTAACCCTTGAGCTGCATACTGACCTAACAAAAGCGGACCTTACAAAAAGCTAATCTTCCACTAAACACACTAAAGTGCCTTCAATAGCGCGAACATACGCATAATGCTGGGCGTCTTTTTTAGTTGGCGGGCACAATGGCTCAGCACCAGCAAGCACAGCTTTATCGTAACTTTCGACTAAATTATGGCAGCTGAATCTTAGCTCAAAACCAAGAGCTGGTTGCTTAGGATGGGCGCGAATATACCCTTGCTTGAAGTATGATTGCGCATGCGGGTGGGTCGCAAAAGCAAGTTTTACAGATCCTGTCACAAGTTCACCGTATTCGGCATCGTCACTGATATGGTTGGTATTTAAACCAAATGCTTGATAGTAAAAGTCGAGTACTTCTTCTACGTTATCGACGTAAATAACCTGACTTAAAAAGTCCATTTATGCTGCTCTATTTATTGTTCGTTTATTAAATAAAGCATAGTTTTAGCAATAAAAAAACCTTGTAAGTCATACTCACAAGGTTTTTTTAATACTTAATACTTAATACTTAATACTTAATACTTAATACTTAATACTTAAGTAGAAATTACGACTTGTTGCGGTTCTCTTTCGCAAATGCACGAATTTTACGTTTTTGCGATAAAGTCACTTTATTAGTGCGACCCGCGTATGGATTATCGCCTTCTCTAAATTCAATTTTAATCGGCGTACCCATAATACCTAATGCTTTACGGTAGTAGTTCATTAAGTAGCGTTTGTAGCTATCAGGTAAGTTATGAACTTGGTTACCGTGGATCACGATACGTGGTGGGTTATAGCCACCTGCGTGAGCATATTTAAGTTTTACACGACGACCACGAACAAGTGGCGGTTGGTGATCAGCTTGAGCCATATCCATGATACGACGTAGCATCGCTGTGCTAATACGCTTAGTTGCTGACTCGTATGCTTCGTCTACTGACTCAAATAGGTGACCCACACCTGTGCCATGTAAAGCAGAGATAAAGTGTAAACGTGCGAAATCGATGAAACCTAAACGACGGTCAAGCTCTGACTTAATACGTTCTTTAACGTAATCGTCAAGGCCGTCCCATTTGTTAACAGCAACAACCAATGAACGACCTGCGTTTAAGGCAAAACCAAGTAAGCTTAAGTCTTGATCAGAAATACCTTCGCGCGCATCAACCACAAGCAATACCACGTTAGCGTCTTCAATCGCTTTTAGGGTTTTGATCACAGAGAATTTTTCTACAACATCGCTTACTTTCTTACGCTTACGAACACCCGCAGTATCAATAAGAATGTACTCTTTGTCGTTACGTGTCATCGGAATATAGATAGAGTCACGGGTTGTACCCGGCATATCGTAAACGATTACACGTTCTTCACCTAAGATACGGTTGGTAAGTGTTGACTTACCAACGTTAGGGCGACCGATAATAGCAAGTTTTACAGGCTTATCTGCAAAGGCTTGCTGGTTGTCTTCGCCTTCTTCATCTTCGCTGTAAAGATCAACCAATTCGTCATCACTTTCTTCAAGCTCTTCAGCTTCGCCTGCAAGTTCTGCAATAACAGGCTGTAGAGTTGTTTCAAGTAATTGCGTGATACCACGGCCGTGAGCCGCTGCAATGTGATGTACGTCGCCTAAGCTTAACTGATAGAACTCAGCACAGTATGAGTCTGCATCAATACCATCCACTTTGTTTGCCACAACAAAACATTTCTTTTGTTGTTTACGAAGGTGGTTAGCAATCGCTTGGTCTGCGGCGGTCATACCTGCGCGGGCATCAACTAAAAATAATACGATATCGGCTTCTTCAATCGCTAGTAGCGATTGCTCAGCCATTTCGGTTTCAATACCATGCTCAGAACCGTCAATACCACCCGTGTCTACCACGATAAATTCATAGCCATCGTAATCAGCTTGGCCATATTTTCTATCTCGTGTTAAGCCTGGAAAGTCGGCTACGAGGGCGTCACGAGTACGTGTTAAACGGTTAAATAATGTGGATTTGCCCACATTGGGTCGCCCAACAAGAGCGATCACGGGAAGCATAAACTACCTCTTAAAAAAACAACAAAAGGCTTCGCCAAGCGAAGCCTTAGAAAAATAACGTTTACTATTAGTAAGTTAGTTTGGAATTTTAACCGCGCTAACTTCACCATCTCGGGTGTATAAAATTAACTTGTCACCGGCAACAACTGGCTCAATAAAGAAACCTGAGCTGTCAAAGTCTTCGCGCGATACAAGCTCACCCGTTTCTTTGTCTAACCAGTGTAGGTTACCTTCTTGGTCACCTAGTGCTAAATATTTACCAGCCACGGTAGGGCCTGTTAAGTACCAGCCGCGCAGTGCCGGTTGGCTCCAACGCTCAATACCTGATGTTTTATCTAGACCGTAAACAACACCATCGCTATCAACAACATAGATAGACTGGCTATCCATTGATAAATCACGGTAGCTGCTGTACTCACGTTTCCAAACAACATTACCAGAACGAATATCAACGGCTGTTAAGTTACCATTATAGGCGATTGCATAAGCATATGGACCGCTAATTAATGCTTGTGTATCTACATCAACCAAACGTTCAAACTCAGACGCCCCTTTTGGAGAAGCAATTTCAGCACTCCACGCAGAGTAACCATTTTCAGAAATTAATACGCTTAATTTACCTGTTTCAAGGCCTAGCAATACACCACCGTTGGCTACAGTTGGTGAACTTTGACCACGTAACGTTAGTGGTGGCACTTCTTGTTCAAAGCTCCAACGCTCTTCACCTGTATCTGGGTGTACAGCTAATAATTTACCTGAGCCTAGGTTTACAAAAATTAGGCCGTCGCCTGCAGCTGGTTTAGCAAGTACTTCGCCTGGCATTGTTTTGCGCCAAACGATTTCACCTGTTTCACGGTCAAGAGCAATTAAGTAACCATGCTCAGAACCAACGTAAATTTTGCCGTAAGCTTGTAAAATACCGCCTGATAGCTTGGCACTTTCTGTGGTTTCCCAAGGCCAGAAGGCTGGGTTTTCACGCACATCGGTTTGCCATAGCGTATCGCCATTTTCAAGCGATAGGGCTTCAACTTCACCTTCGCGGTTTGCTACATACACAACATCGTTATGAATAGCCGGTGTTAAGCGCGAGAAATAGTGCTGAACACCATCACCGATTGATTCTTGCCAAACCACTTCTGTCTCAAATTGATTAACAATTTCAGGCAGTACCAGTTCCTCTTCGTCATCACTTGACGAACACCCAGTCAGGGTTGCGATACACAGAGCAAGTGTTGCCGCTGTTAACTTCTTCATCTTAACCCCTTACGCCGCTGGGCTAGTTTGTGCTAAGTCATCAAGTTTAATTTGTAATAACGGATTGTTTTCAAGGCCGCCATTATCAGCAGCAGCTTGGTATTGGCTGCGAGCTTGGTCTTTGTCGCCTTGTGCAGCATAAACATCGCCTTTTAATTCAGCGACTGCAGCAGCAAATGATGCTGGAAGCTGGGCGTTCAACGTTGTTAGCGCTTGCTCATATTGCTTTTGTGCAAGGTGAACACGAGCAAGGCGCGTTGTTGCCGTTGCTTTAAGCTCAGGGTTTTGCTCGTTGGTGATGATCCAGTTAAGCTTTTCGCTTGCTGCATCAAGGTCATTCTTTTCAACGGCTTCTTTCGCTGCTACAAATGCTGTTAGCGTGCTGTAGCTTGACTCGCCATTGTCTTTAATAAACGTATCCGCTTTTTCTAGCACGGCACCGCTTTCAACAAGTTGTGTGAAAGAGTCAGATGCTTTCTCAGCTGTGGTGATTTGGTTTTGGTTATAAGCTTTCCAACCATATAAACCACCTAAACCTGCAACAATACCAATTGCAAGTGCTAAACCATTTTCACGGAAAAAGCGTTTGATCGCTTCTTCTTGTTGTTCTTCTGTTGAATAAATTTCCATGCTTACCTCTGTTGCTAGCTGGGCTTAAATAAGTTCAGCTAGTAGCGTTTTCGCTTCTTCTAGTTTTAAGGTGACTTGTTCTTTACGCTCACGTAAGTACTTAATAGTCACAACGCCTTGTTCTAATTCATCTTCGCCGATAATAACTGCGACTAGAGCATCGCTTTTATCTGCGCGTTTTAATTGCTTTTTAAAGTTACCACCGCCTGCGTGCACCATAACACGTAGACCTGCAACATCTTTACGTAATTGAGCGGCAATGATAGGCGCTTGAATGCTGGCTTTATCGCCCATGGCTGCCAAATATACATCAGCACTACGGCGGATGTCACCTACACTTTCTAGCGCTTGAAGTAATAACACTAAACGCTCAAGACCCATTGCAAAACCTACCGCTGGTGTTGCTTTACCGCCTAGTTGTTCAACTAGACCATCGTAACGACCACCGGCACAAACGGTTCCTTGTGCGCCTAGGCTATCGGTTACCCACTCAAAAACTGTGCGGTTATAATAGTCAAGTCCACGTACAAGCTTTTCATTTACCGTGTATTCGACGCCTGCAGCGTCTAAACGTTCACATAAATTTTCAAAATGTTCTTTTGATTCAGCGTCTAAGTGCTCAGATAGTTTAGGCGCATCAGTTAAAATAGCTTGTACATCAGGGTTTTTGCTATCTAACACACGTAAAGGATTAGTGTGCATACGACGCTTAGAGTCTTCATCAAGTACATCGACGTGTTGCTCTAAGTAAGCAACAAGTGCATCACGGTAGTCTGCACGTGCTTCATTTGAACCCAGTGAGTTAAGCTCAAGACGAACGTGTTCACTGATACCAAACTCTTTCCATAATTGGGCTGTCAGCAAAATAACTTCTGCATCAATATCGGCAGTGGCAATGCCGAATGTTTCTAAACCAAATTGGTGGAATTGACGGTAACGACCTTTTTGTGGACGCTCGTGACGGAACATCGGACCCATGTACCATAAACGTTGTTCTTGGTTATACAGTAAACCGTTTTGATTACCTGCACGCACACACACTGCGGTACCTTCAGGGCGAAGAGTTAAGTTATCGCCATTACGGTCAGCAAAGGTGTACATTTCTTTTTCTACGATATCGGTTACTTCACCGATAGAGCGCTTGAATAGGTCGGTTGATTCAACAATTGGAAAACGAATTTCTTGATAACCAAACGATGAAACTGTTTCACGTAAAATGTCTTCTACTTTCTGCCAAATTTGCGTATCGCCTGGCAGACAATCGTTCATACCACGAACTGCCTGAATTTGTTTTGCCACTGATAAATCCTAAATACTGTACGTGCGCTGAAAAAATCGCGCCTCAAGAAAAACTAAAAAATTGACCCGCTATTATACCGTTTGGGCTCTAAAGGTAAACGGCAAACCCAAGGGTTTGCCGAGTATATGCGAATTATTCAACGATTTTGATGTCGATTGGCGTTTCTTTCTCTTTTTTAGCGATAAAGTCACGCACATAGCCTTCAAGTTGGTCGACAATGTTATCGTTATCGATACGTGCTTTTTGGCGCTCACCATTGATGTATAAGCCAGAGCGACGGTTGGCACCAGCAAGGCCAATATCACTAACCAGCGCTTCGCCAGGACCATTTACCACACAACCAATTACCGACACTGACATAGGCTCAACCACGTCTTCTAATCGCTCTTCAAGTTGGTTCATGGTGCTTACCACATCAAACTCTTGGCGTGAGCAGCTAGGGCAGGCAATAAAGTTAATGCCGCGTGAGCGAATGCGTAATGATTTTAAAATATCAAAACCCACTTTGATCTCTTGTACCGGATCGGCAGCAAGTGATACGCGTAACGTGTCACCAATGCCTTCGGCAAGTAGCATACCTAAACCAACAGCCGATTTAACAGAACCTGAGCGCATGCCACCTGCTTCGGTAATACCTAAATGCAGTGGCTGGTCGATTTCTTTGGCAAGTAAACGATACGCACCAACCGCTAAAAATACATCTGACGCCTTAACAGATACTTTAAATTGGTCAAAGTCTAAACGTTGTAAGATCTCAACGTGGCGCATAGCTGATTCAAGTAAAGCTTCTGGTGTTGGTTCGCCGTATTTTTCTTGTAAATCGCGCTCTAATGAACCGCCATTAACACCAATACGAATCGGAATGTTATGCTCACGTGCAGAGTCTACAACGGCACGAATACGCTCTTCGCTACCAATGTTACCGGGGTTAATACGTAAACAATCCGCACCATACTGAGCCACTTTTAATGCAATACGGTAATCAAAGTGAATATCTGTAACCAGCGGAATAGTGACTTGTTCTTTAATGCTTTTAAATGCTTCAGCTGCTTCCATGGTTGGTACAGACACACGCACAATATCGGCGCCGGCATCTTGAATAGCTTGAATTTGTGCAACCGTTGCATCGATATCTAGGGTGTTGGTGTTAGTCATCGACTGAACGGCAATTGGCGCACCATCACCAATTGGCACGTTACCTACGTTAATACGGGTCGATTTTCTGCGTTTAATAGGAGATTCTGAAAACATTGCGGTTACTCTGATAACGGTAAAGTAAATTTAGCTAAGCGATTTTTGGCAAAATGTGAGGTATCGACGGCTTGACCTTGAAAAGTAATATCGACTACTTGGTGTTTGCCGAGTACCACACTAAATGGCTGTGGGCCGGTTACTGTCATAACGTAACCTGCTTTTTTAACACCAAAAGCGATGCGATCGCCGTTGCCATCGTGAATTTCTACCCAGCTATCTTCATTGAAATGCATCACCACTTCGCTGTGCTCAGGATCTGCCTTTTCAGTTTGTGGCTGAGCAGCAGGTTGGTTTTGTGATGCAGCTTGATTTTGTGCTTCGTTGCTGGTCGTTGGCGCATCAGCTTCAGGCTGAGCGATTTCTTGCTCGCCTTCAGCGAGTGATTGAATGGTTTCTTCAGCTGGTGCTTCTACAGCTAAGTCAGGTGAAATATCACTGCTTTCAAGTTGATTTGGCATCGCAGTCGTGACCGGCTCTTCGATATTCTGGTTGCTATTTTGCCACCACCAAAACACAGACGAGCCAATGATCACCGCTAAGATAAAGTAGCTAAACAGCATTAAACGGCTGTCGTTCGCTTCTTTTTCTGTGCGGCGAGAAAAGCTCTGCATTTTTGACTTTTTCTCAGGCTCAACGTGCTCAGGCAGTAATTCAAGCATGGCTTGGCTATCGATTTTAAGCTCACGGCAATAGCTTCTGATATAACCTTTTACGAAGGTCGCAGGGCCTAGTAGTTCGTGCTCGTCGTTTTCTAGTCGTTGTAACTGTAAAACTGATAACTTTAATGCACCAGCAAGTTGCTCAAGGCTCATTCCTGCGTCTTCGCGGCGCTTTTTTAGCGCTTGGCCGAGCGTTTCTTGCGGTTGTTCTAAATTGTTTTCTTCATTCATAATGCGTATGAGTCTGGATCTACCAATAAGAGTCTATGCCCAGGTTCTAGGGCGACATCTGGGCTCAATTTGTTCCAGCGCATTAACTGATCGATCAATACGCTATGCTGTGTGGCTATGCTATAAAGCGTGTCGCCATCGCTGATGTTGTGATAAATATTCGGATCATTTAAATAAATGCGGGTACCGTTTTGTACGCGATCCGATTCTTTTAAGCCATTCCACAGCAAAATCTTTTGTAGTTTAACATTGTATCGCACCGAAATGCTAAACAGGTTTTCACCATTTTCAACAATATGATAAGGGATATTCAGCGCCGGTACATTTGCGTTCAGCATAGGTAAATTGAGTGGCTCGTTTGTCACGCTAAAGTCAGTGCTATTTGCAGATGATGTCGTTGTTTGACTGCTACTAAATACATTTTCGTCTTTTTCTGCTTCGTAAAACACCACAGTGCTGGCATCATTTTTAGTATTTTGCGAGTTTGCTGGCGTTTGTTGTTGAACGCTTGGCGTTTGCGGTGCACCAAATGACACTATGGTCACTTCATCATTACTTTGCGCTGGTGTTTGCGCGTCTGTTTGCTGCTTTGCAATAACTGGAGTTTGTTCAACTTTACGAGAGGAAACTGTTTGGAAACCTTCGTCAGTTTTCTTTGTGAGCGTATCTTGCGTTTTATCGCTCGTCTGCGAAGAGGCGAGTGTCTCTGTTACGGGCTTTTCCTCGCTGTCTGAGTTTACCTCAGTAGGCACCTGCTTATTACTTTGCGCAACAGTTTGTGGCTCGGGTTGAGTTTTGTTTACAGTTGGCTGCTCAACTGAATAAGCTTGTTCATTAGTTGTTGGAAAGTTTGTGGTCTTTACAAGGCTTTGCCCGGTAGTAGCCACTGACGCCTGCGCAACAACAGGTTGTTTAGCTGGCGCTTTTCTTTTTACGATGCGAATTTTTGGCTGATCTTTGCTAACTGCGCTGTTATCGCTTGATATTTTCAGCTCTTCAAGCTGAGCTTGACGGTATTTTTCACGCAGAACTTCAAATTCTGAGCGTTTAGTTTGCCCTGCTGTAATTGCTTTTGCTTCGCTCGAACCCGGGTAGGTTTGTAAAATGATACCCGCCGTTGTTTCGGCTTTTTCAATGTGGCCCATCCGTTGCTGAATTAGGTAGCTGAGCATGAGTGCGCGAGGAGTCACACGACCGGTTGATTCGTATTTTTCAATAATATCTTCCGCTTTATGAAGATCGCTTTTAGCATAATACAAACCGGCAAGGCTAATCAATGAAGAAGGGCGCTGCGAGCTGTGATTTAGCGCTGATTTTAGGTATTTTTCTGCGTTTTCAAAGTCATCAAATTCAATTGCACATAAGGCTAAGTTTTCGTAACTTTCAGCTACACGGATATAGCTAGGAACTGCAATCGCTTTAAGAAGCTCTTCCGCAGCGCGGTCATATTCGCCAATGCCACACAAAAAGACACCATAGTTATTTAAGGTGTTCGGATCATTAGGGGCGATTCTTAAAGCGCGTTGATAGGCTTTATCGGCTAGCTCTGGTTCATCAACTTGTTGATAGTAATAAGCTAAAGAATAGTGTACTTCTGGGAGGTCAGGAGCAAAATCAGCTGCGCGTTCTAGGTTATATTTTGCTTGCGAGTTGTTGCCTGTTTTTAAGTACTGTAAAGCAAGGGCGATACGAGTACGGGCAGCACCGGTATTGTTAACCTGTTTTTCAACAACGGGCCTGTCGCTACCTTCGTAGCTGTTTTCTGTAACACACCCTGTTAATGCGAATGCACTAACAGTAATGGCAAGTATAGAACGCATTACCTAATCTCTTCTTTGATTCCGTATGCCTATCTTACCGAAAAGCCTTTGTGTTGCATCTATTATTTTAAAAATAACGAGTTTGTCACAAAGGCTTATCTTTAGAAATTACGCTTATGCTTGGTGAACATTTACCGCAATTGCGTTATCTTCGCGCATTTTCTTTTTCGCTAAACGTTTAGTACGGTCAACGACATCACCTACTAATTGACCACAAGCTGCGTCAATATCATCACCACGGGTACGGCGAACAATACAGGTAATTCCCGCTGCTTGTAATACTTTAGAGAAGCGGTCGATGCGGCTGTTGCTCGAACGGCCATATTCATTACCTGGGAATGGGTTAAACGGAATTAGGTTCACTTTTGAAGGTGTTCCTTTTAATGTTTTAACCAATTCGTGTGCTTGATCTGTGCTGTCGTTTACACCTTGTAGCATAACGTATTCGATAGTCACATCTTTGTTTGCTTTAGAGCCATCAATATAACGACGACACGCCGCTAAAAACTCTTCGATAGGGTACTTTTTATTAATTGGTACCAGTACATCACGCAGCTCATTGTTTGGTGCGTGAAGTGAAATAGCCAGCGCTACGTCAATTTTCTCTTTTAATAAATCAAGAGCAGGTACCACACCAGAGGTACTTAAAGTAACGCGACGCTTTGATAAACCAAAACCCCAGTCGTCCATCATAAGTTCCATTGCTGGTACTACATTTTTAAGGTTTAGTAATGGCTCACCCATACCCATCATTACCACGTTAGTAACTGGTCGCTTAGTGCTATCGCCATCTAAACCAATGTCTTTTGCAACACGCCATACCTGACCGATGATCTCAGATACTGATAAGTTACGGTTAAAGCCTTGTTGTGCTGTTGAGCAGAAAGTACATTCAAGGGCACAACCTACTTGTGATGAAACACATAAAGTTGCACGGTCTTTTTCTGGGATCCAAACAGCTTCTACTTCTTGGCCACCTTGTAGCATTAGGGCGTATTTGATGGTGCCATCACTTGCCTGTTGTCTAACTGAGATTTCAGGAGCAACAATTTCACATTCAGCTTTTAGTTTCTCTTTTAGCTTTTTGTTGACGTTTGTCATGTCGTCAAAATTGTCTACACCAAAATGATAAATCCATTTCATCACCTGATCGCCACGGAATGGCTTTTCACCGAATGATACAAAAAGCTCACGCATTGCATCTCGGTTTAAATCTAATAAATTAATCTTTTTTTCAGTGGCCATGAAACAACCTCAATCAGTGACGGTGGTAAGTAGTTTGGGTGCGCGATTGTACATTATTTAATCGACTTAGTCATTAGCTAAACATATTTACAATAGGCTTAGCTAATGACTAAAAAAGGGCCCGAAAGCCCTTTTTCTTCTGCATCACAGACTTAGCTGTGAACTCGAAATTAACGAGTACGTGGGCAGATTTCTTCGTCAGCGAAGAAGTATGCGATTTCACGTGCAGCTGATTCAACAGCGTCAGAACCGTGAACAGCATTTTCGTCGATGCTGTCTGCGTAGTCAGCACGTAAAGTACCAGCTAGTGCTTCAGCAGGGTTAGTAGCACCCATGATTTCACGGTTTTTAAGTACTGCGTTCTCACCTTCAAGAACAGTAACCATTACTGGACCAGATGTCATGAACTCAACTAAAGCACCGAAGAAAGGACGCTCGCTGTGCTCAGCGTAGAAACCTTCAGCTTTTTCTTTTGAAAGGTGAACCATTTTAGCTGCAACGATTTTAAGACCAGCAGTTTCGAAACGGTTGTAGATAGCACCGATGTGGTTTTTAGCAACTGCATCAGGTTTTACGATTGAAAAAGTACGCTCTAAAGCCATCTTTATGCTCCAATAATTTTAAATTTAAAAGGTTAAATATTAACGGGCGCGAATTATACGCGCTTTACGTGAAAATTCCTAATTTAATTAAATAGTCATTTGATGGCATTTTCATGAACCCTAACCATGTATAGCAACACGGGTATAAAGTGTGAGCGAATTTTAGCAGTTAAGTACTTGTTGTGGGCTGTTTTATAGGCAATTATTAACTCAGGAAATTACAAAACTAATAAGGACAATAATGAAAAATCTTTTACTGGCTAGTTTACTTGCAAGCTGTTTAGCTGGCTGTAATTCAGACTCAAACGATGAGCTTGAGTGCTCTCCTTACCCCATTGCAATCGATATTAATAATTATGTTGTCACCCCAGAGCAAAGCGAAGCTAATACAGCACTCGCCTATGATACCTATACCATTAAACTAGGTGGTATTGGCGAAGGCGTTTATAGTGAAGGAAATGAGCCCGACCCTAATAAAGAGTATGCAGAGTGTGCTATCCCAGCTGTGGTACTAGGGAGCGCGAACACCATTACAGCTATTAATATTTACTCAAGCGCTGATTACAACAATGAATTCACCGCGGGTACGAGTTTAAATAGCGTGTTTGATATCACAGAGATGTTTGTTAATGATTTTGATTACTACAGTGATGGCAACTATGCCAGTGTAGAAGATTTGAGAGCTGTATTACCAACCACTGCACCTATATTTATTGAGCTAAAGCCTAACCAAGCACCTGAAGTTGAAAGTAGCCATATTTTTTATATCGATATTAGTTTTGCAAACGGCAAAACCTTTGCGCTTGAAACTGAAGAAGTGCAGCTGTTGTAGTCTTTGTAATTAAAAAATCATATTTAGCATATAATATAACTGTTTAATTATTAATAGAATATATGTTGTAGCTTTCTGGGCTGTTAGCATTAGCAAATCCAAACCAATTACCCTGGATAGTTAATTGAGTTTGATCTAAAAGGTGGCCATAGGATTGGTCACCTTTTTCTTTTTATGGGCTCACAGCTTGTTTGCTGAGTTTTCACCAATCATGATCTAGATCAATAAAATTACTGGGCAGGTTATTATACTGCCGCGCTTCATTCTTGTATTAATTCATGCAACCGACTTGTACTCGGTTCGATGTGTGGAGCTTTCATGTCGTCACCTATTTTGACCCCCCGTCCTTTTACGCCTGAGTTGTTATCACCTGCGGGTAGTTTAAAGAATATGCGTTATGCCTTTGCCTATGGTGCAGATGCCGTTTACGCTGGCCAACCTCGTTATAGCCTTCGTGTACGTAACAATGAGTTTGACCTAGATAATCTGCAAGTTGGTATCAACGAAGCCCATGCGCAAAATAAAAAGTTGTATGTGGTGTCGAACATTGCTCCTCATAATGCCAAGGTAAAATCGTATTTACGCGATATTGAGCCTGTCATTGAGATGCAGCCAGATGCGCTGATCATGTCAGATCCTGGGCTTATTATGTTAGTGCGTGAAAAATGGCCAGATATGCCAATTCACTTATCTGTGCAGGCCAATGCGGTGAACTATGCCACAGTGAACTTTTGGGCTCAGCAGGGTATTGAACGAGTCATTTTATCGCGCGAATTATCGCTTGAAGAAATCGCTGAAATTCGTGAGCTATGCCCAGATACAGAACTAGAAGTGTTTGTTCACGGTGCACTTTGCATGGCGTACTCTGGCCGTTGCTTGTTATCGGGTTATATTAATAAACGCGATCCAAACCAAGGTACGTGCACTAATGCATGTCGTTGGAATTACGATGTGAAACCAGGCACCGAAAATGAAACCGGCGAAATGGTACATAAAATTGACCCTAAAGCGGTGATCCCAACCCTAGGTGATGGTGCACCAAGTAACGAAGTATTCATGCTTGAAGAGCAAGGGCGCCCAGGTGAGTACATGCCTGCTTTTGAAGACGAGCATGGCACTTACATAATGAACTCAAAAGATTTACGTGCAGTTCAATATGTTGATCAACTAACGAAAATGGGCGTGCATAGTTTAAAAATTGAAGGCCGTACCAAGTCTTTCTACTATGTTGCTCGTACTGCACAAGTGTACCGTAAAGCCATTGATGATGCCGTTGCTGGTCGTCCATTTGACGCAAACTTATTTAAAACTCTCGAAAACTTAGCGCATCGTGGTTATACAGAAGGGTTTTTAAAACGCCACGCACATCAAGACTATCAAAACTATGAGTATGGTCATTCGGTGTCAGATAAACAGCAGTTTGTGGGTGAAGTATTAGGTCGCAACGATAATGGCTTAGTTGAAATTGATGTGAAAAATAAGTTCTGTACTGGTCATTCACTTGAGCTTATGACACCAAAAGGCAACATCAATTTTAAGTTGGATTTTATGGAAAACAAAAAAGGCGAAGCCATTAGCGATGCGAAAGGCTCAGGTCATATTGTTAAAATTCCTCTGCCAGAAGATATCGATTTAGATCACGCAATTTTGATGCGTAATCTAGATGCCGACCAAGATACCCGTAATCCATTCAAAAAAGCTTAATAGAAGGTGCGCTAAGTCATACTTAGCGCATTGATCTCATCTTTTTTTGGTATTTCGCTGTCGTTACTAGTTATTTTTACTATCCTTTTTTCTAAGGGTATTAATTAAACATAGTCAAAAACTATAGTGAAATACGTTGTTCATCCATCACATCAAAAAGAGCTTTTACACACTGTACCTTATATTGCGGTAGGGGTATTGCTGCTGGCTTTTGTTTTGCTACTCGAGCGATTAGGCCTTATTGCTGCTATTCCTTTTTATGTAGCAATGCATACGAGCGTCGAATTGTTCTCAGTTGTGATCTCGTTTTTAATTTTTGCAATTGGTTGGAACACGTGGCAT
Source organism: Pseudoalteromonas sp. BZA4 (assembly GCF_040104395.1). Classification (NCBI taxonomy): domain Bacteria; kingdom Pseudomonadati; phylum Pseudomonadota; class Gammaproteobacteria; order Alteromonadales; family Pseudoalteromonadaceae; genus Pseudoalteromonas; species Pseudoalteromonas sp. BZA4. The sequence continues at coordinate 11,759 of NZ_JBECOT010000010.1, read as the reverse complement.
TTCACCAATAACTACAAACTGTTACTGCTCTCTTGTGCCATGTTGTGCGTTGCCATTTTTGATTCATTGCACTTTTTAGCTTATGACAGCATGCATGAAGGCGAAGCTGATATGAATCTCGTATTAAGTTTTTGGCTAATTGCTCGGCTGTTTAATGGGGTTGCCTTTTTAATTATTGCAGCGGGGATTTGGGTTAAATATAAACCGTTAAATGCGCGCGCCTTACTTACCTCTTTACTGCTTTTTAGTTTGTTTATTGCAAGCTCTCTTTTTTATTTTCCAGGTTCACTGCCAGAAATCTACATAGAAGGAGTAGGGGGGAGTCGTTTAAAGTTTTTAATTGATCTACTTGTTTTAGCGCTATACGGTGCCGCTGTTTTGATGTTTGCGACACAACTTCGTAAGCCCAGAACAAATTTAAATATTGCCGGTAAAACATTAGTTTGCCTATTAGCTATTTTAAGTGAGGCCTGTTTTGTGGTGTTTAATGATGCGTCGCATACCACTAACACCTTTAATTTTTTTGGGCATGTTTATAAAGGGCTCACCTACTTTTTACTGTATAAAATCCTTTTTGTTGAAACCGTCACTAAACCGTATGCAGCACTAGATAACTCCTCTAATCAGTTAAAAGCAACGCTCACCGCACTGCCAGACTCTGTTTTTGAGCTAGAAAAAGACGGTACTTTTCGCGAAGTCTTCAGTGATAACTCCGATAGCCATGTGTTTACTGAAGAGATGGTTGGGCAAAATATTAGTAGTATGTTTGCAAAACCAGATGCGCAAGATTTTATGCGTACGTTAATGGAGGCAAAAAAATCAGGTGTGTGTTTGGTCAATACCTTACCCATTAGCGTAAATGGCTGGATTATTCATTTTGAATTTTCGATTACCTTGTTCGAGCACGATAATGATGGCCCAACATATTTGGTTAACGCCCGCGATGTGTCAGATAAAGTTGGGCGTATGGCGGCACTTGCTCAGCAAAGTAAATTTAATCGGGGTTTATTACAGCTAACCGAAATTTCGTTTCAAGACGATCAAGATGTGTTGTTGAATTTTGCTGTTAACCAAGCCCTCGAAATTACCAATTGCGATGGCGCAGCTTTGTTTATTTGTAACGAACAAAAGCAACTTGATTATCGAGCCGAGAGAGGTAGTATTTTTGACGTCTGCACTGAAAAGTTGCAAGGCAAAATAGCGGCTGGGCAAGCTGTAATCGTTAATCGTAAACATGCGAAAGAATACGGGTTACCTGGCGAATCTAACTCATTGTTAGTGGTGCCCGTGATACGCCATAGTCAGTGCCATATGGCCATTATTTTGCAGCATCAAACTAAAGTGTTTACTGTGCAAGATAAAAACATGCTAACAGTTTGGGCCGAGTCAGTGTGGCAATGGTTTCATAAAATTACTCTAAACAAACGCATGCACATATTGTCTCAAGCGGTTGAGCAAAATCCACACCCCATTATGTTTACCAATACAGATGCAAAAATTGAGTATATGAATCGCGCATATCTTGATATGTGTCAGTACGAGTATGATGAACTAATAGGTCAAAGCCCGCATAAAATCAGTGCCGGTCAAACTGAACCAGCTGTTTATCAAACAATGTGGGAGCACTTAAAAAATCGAAAAGCCTGGGTGGGTGCTTTGGTTAACATGACCAAGCACGGTAAAGTGATTGTTGAGCAAACAACCATTTACCCATTGAAGGATCAGCAAGGGAAGGTGAGTAACTACATTTCGTTTCAGCATGATGTGACCAAAGAAGTCGAAAGTGAAACCCTTATACATCAACTTTCTTATTTTGATCAGCTAACGGGGCTTGCAAACCAAGACAAGTTGCAGATGGAATTTGAACAAACCATTAAGCTTCAAGCTGATGCAAAAGCAGCCTTTATTTTAATTGGTTTAGACAACTTTAAAATTCTCAATAAAGCATTGGGTATGGCAAGTTGCAACCTAGTGTTACAAAGCTTGAGTGCGCGAATTTGTAACTTTATGGGTGAGGATATTATGGTTGCACGGCTGCAAGGCGACCGCTTTGCATTTATTACGTCTTATACCTCCACCGGCGCTATAAATAAGAGCAGCCACGATTTATTAAAAGTGATCAGTGAGCCACTGACGATTAATGATGAACTCATTGTTGTTACAGCATCGGTCGGGGTTTCCCTGTTTCCGATGGATGGCAAAGAATTTGAGCCGCTATTGCAGATGGCCGAGTCAGCGATGTTTGAGGTTAAAAGGCAGGGTAGAAACAATGCGTTATTCTACGCCGAAGAAATGAATAAATCTGGGCTTAGGCAATTACAAATCATCAATGCCCTTAATTATGCCCTTGAAAATAATGAGCTTTATTTAGTTTTTCAACCACAAATAGATATTGCATCAGGCGCTGTGGTGGCTGTTGAAGTATTAATACGCTGGCACAGCGAAACATTAGGCAATGTATCACCTGCTGAGTTTATTCCCATTGCTGAAAGCAGTGGCCGCATTAGCGAAATTGATGACTGGGTATTCGAAAATACCGTTAAAACAATTCGCCAGTGGCAAGATGACAACATGCCAGCAATGACCTTTGCAATAAATCTATCGGCAACGAAGTTTGTTAAAAAGCAGCTGCTTGGTGATTTAATTTCGGTGTTGCAAACTTATTCTATTGAGCCTGAATGTATTGAGCTTGAATTAACGGAAACCATTGCCATTGGTAATCCTCAGTTTGCTTTAAGTACGATTACAAAACTGCGTGAAGCAGGGTTTAAAATGTCGATTGATGACTTTGGCACAGGCTACTCATCAATGAATTACTTAAAAGATTTTGCTCTCGATAAGCTCAAAATCGACAAATCATTTATTGATGATTTAGAAAACCCCAGCGATGCTGACAAAGCAATTGTTAAAGCTATGATTGATTTAGCCAGCGCGTTAAATATGGAGTCAATTGCTGAAGGCGTTGAAAGCGAGCAGCAGCTGAACATACTTAAAGAGCTTGAGTGTTCTCAAGTACAAGGCTATTACTTCAGTAAGCCCCTGCCAATTACAGTGTTGTATGAGTTTGTGGAGTCACCAAGTTTTTCAAGGTAAGCCTACTTTTTAAATTGACTGGCAAGCTCTGCAAGCGACACTTCAGCAAAACGTTTTAATAACAGTGCTTCTGCGTCATCCATCGCATTTTGCAGGGCGCTGTTCACTGCATGCTCGATAGGGCAGTTGCTGTGCTCATCGGTTAGACCAATGACAAACAGGTTCTTTTCGCCAAGCGCTTGGTGAATATCAAATAAGGTGATGTCAGTTAAGGGAGTGGCCAGTAGCCAGCCGCCATTGTGACCTTTGATTGCCGATACATAACCTGCTTGGCGCAGTAACGCCATTGTACGGCGCACGACCACAGGGTTGGTCATTAACATGTTTGCTAATGTGTCTGATGTAACAGGGTGGCTGTAACTGTTTAAATGGATCAGCACATGTAAAACCCGTGATAGTCGGCTGTCTTTTCTCATCTCAAATCGTCAATATGCGTTTTTTGCAGTGTATCACGAACTGCTTAATATTAACCGTTTGAATTACCAAGCTAATGCTTACTAAGCCAATGCCAAACCAGCCAATTTGCTGAAATTGCTCATTTAAAACCACTATAGCCAGTACGGTGGCGATAATAGGCTCAAGTAAAGTAATGAGCACGGCTTGGCTAGCCGCTATGGTTTTTAAGCCAATACTAAATAGCCAATAACCTAAAAACATCGGCACTATGGCCATGTAAAGCGCCACGCTGGTATTGGTAACTGTGGCAAAAAGCGCATCTCCAGTGAACAATAACGAAGGCAAGAGTACACATGCAGCGCCGCCAAATAGGCTTGCCATAGTCGCTCTTGAATGAACGCCGTTGCTAATTAAACGTTTGGCAACCCATGAATAGCCCGCATAGGTAAGCCCTGCAATTAAGCCAAGTAAAATGCCGATGTTTTGGCTAAACAACCCCTTAGCAGCAAGATTATGTTCTTTACCTAACGCAATTAAGCCAATGCCAATAGCACCAAAGCAAAAGCTGACTAGCCAGCGAGTTGCAATGGGCTTTTTCTCAATTAAGTATTCCAATAAGACGGTAAATAAAGGGGCGCTGGCAATCGAAACAACGGTGCCTATTGCCACACCAGCGCTATTCATCGAGGTATAAAATGCCAGCGGATAAATAGCCACACAGGCTGAGCCAAGTAGGGTTAGGGGGTAGTGCTTACGCAGTGTACTTGCATTGTTTATTAGCTGAGTTAGTGAGGTTAGGCAAAGTAATACCCCGCCAAACCCCATCGCAAACGCACCTATTGCAAAAGGGCTAATGTCTGGTGCAAAGCTTGCGGCTGTGCCTGTTGTGCCCCAAAACACACTGGCAACTAAAACGGCAATGGTCGCGATGGTGTGGTTCATTGATGATTCGCTTTAAATTTAAGATATCAAAAGCATAATCAAAATTGATGTGCAGTTTTTGACAAAAAGGACGGTTTTGTTGGCGTTAAAAACTAAAGTTACTTTTTGAATTTACTCGGTGATAAGCCAAAGTACTTTGAAAAACTGCGGCTAAAAGATGAAAGCTCATTGTAACCAACTAACTCACTAATGCGCTGCAACGGGTAGTCGGTATGACTTAGCAAGGCTTGGGCTTTTTCCATTCGCTGTTTGGTTACATAGTTCATGACAGTCAATCCTGTTTGTTGCTTAAACAGCAGCTTAAATTGCGTTGGGCTTAAACAGGCAATGCTGGCAAGGTGTTTGATTTGAAGAGGAGTACCTAAGTGACTGTCAATATAAAGCAGGGCCTCGCTAATACGGCTGTCGACCTTAGGCTGCATAATTTGCTCAGCTAACAGCAAATTGAAGGTGTTAAACATGGCAAGTTCTAATTCACGATTAACCGCTTGCTCAAGTTGCTTTGCCACAAACTGCAAAAATGCCCAAAGTGATAGATTAATAGCAAACACGCAGCGCTCAGCAGTGGCCAGGTTATCTGGTAGCTTTGGCATATCGGCCACCACAAATCGGGCTTCTGGCATTGCGGTAAACAGGTGTGATTGCGAGGCTTTGACAACCACGCATTCACCGGGGGCAACTTTACCTTGAAAATCACCCACACTAATAGCAATCACACCTTTTAAGGGCAGTACTAGTTGATGATAGTCATGGCTATGACTAACAGGCTTAGTACTGTATGAGCGGATAGATAGATTGCCTTGCATCATTTTGTGATAACCGTTTGCTGAATAACGCTATTATGCCTGTTTGCGAGGGATGATCAATTTTAGGCCATTAACGGGGTTAGCACATGCTCGTAGGCAATCATTAGCGCGACATAAACCAACAAAACAGCCATCAATTTATTAAACACATTAAAAACACCCGTCCGTGATACTTGTTTGCCAAGCACCAAGCCCGCTAACGAGTAACTTGTAGGAGCACCAAAGGCAAGAATGGCTAAAATAAGTGACCAAAATACGATTGCAGCGCCGGTAATATCTGCGCTTGGGAACTGAATCGTAGCAATTGGCAAAGTGGCCACCAAGGCTTTTGGATTTAATAGCTGCATAAACAGGCCATCGAAAAAGCTTAATGATGCATCAGCTGATGCATCATTTACGTGTACTTTTGCTTTTGCGACCTTCCAAGCAATATACAAAATATAGCCGCAACCAATTAAGCTCACATAAGGCAAAAACTGCCGGTTGATCACTTGTAAGCTAAGGTAGCCAAGCAGCACAAATAAGATAAACATCGCGCTACCCACGCCAATATAACGAAGCAGGCAACCTAAAAACTTGAACAAAATTGCTGATATTGAATGGGAGAGATTTATTTTTTCCTAATTAACAGCGAATAACGGCAAATAGCTGCGATGTTTTCAGTTTTTTTCAGTTACCTAGATAAACTAATACTCAGACTTTTCTTATTTTTTAATTCAGCGTGAATGTTTTTATCCCTAACTGAGGTCTTTTAAACAAGCAGTAGAGAGGGGGATTAAATGAATTTACGTACATCAAATAATTTAGTGGTTGCACTTATCACCATCAGTTTTTCGTTATTGGGTTTGTCTTTTATCTTGGGAGCAAACCCCAATACCATTGGCAGTATCTTTTCATTTTATAAATTAGACGCTCAGGTGCCAGCTCACATCATGAGTATGATCGCAGGCTTTGCATTTTGCTTTGTTGGCGTTACCAGCCTTCATTCACATTTGGGGTTTATTAATAGAGCGCTTCCGACCATCACTGCAATTGCTATATCAATGCTCTGTTTGATTACGCTGTTTGGCGCTAATCGTTGGCTTGCAAGTGAAGGGGGCTTTCCTGTAATTGGGTCGGGGCAGGGGATCATTAAGTATTTTGCTGTTATTCCACTGTTTTTATTTGTGTTTTACAAAGATGCTTTGAGTGATAAAGCGCATATTGCTTTAAATTATGCATCGGTGGCATTAGTGCTGGTTTGGATTGGCGCCATGAAGTTTTTTGCTTTTGAAGCGAAGGGGATTGTAACACTTGTCGAAACATCGCCGTTTATGTCGTGGTTATATCAGGTTTTTAGTGTGCAGGGTGCATCGAATGTAATTGGTGTATTTGATATTGTCAGTGTGCTGTTGCTTTGTGTTGGCTTGTTGATTAAAAACAATAAGTTAATAGTATTGGCAGGGCTTGCCTGTTGCGCTGTTTTTATCATGACGCAAACATTTTTAATTACCGCACCGAATGCGCTTAGCAGTTCGACGGTTTTAGCAGGACTTGGTCAATTTGTGATTAAAGATCTGTGGTTTATTGCAAACTTAGTGATTATTTATCATCTAGCTGTATTCAATAATACAGCCAACGAAACAGTTGCATAAAATAAAAAAGGCCTCAGAAGAGGCCTTTTAAATGATCACTAAACAACTACAACGGCTTTTTGCTTTTGAACTTTAGAAAACTCAAGCGCATCGTTGAGATTGTTAAATTCAAAGTCTGTAGGTTCTTCAACATTTAAAGTACCCGAAGCAATGTCATTAAGGAGCTTTTCGCCATCACTTACAAGACGTTGCCATTGCTGTGTATCACCATAATCGTGTAATGCACCAAGGGCAATTTCATGATAAGAAATAGTGCGTGTGAATGGCTCATCGACTGGGGTTTCAATACGCCCTAAAATACTGATCACATGACCATTTGCTTGTAGGAGTGGCACTAACTTTTTAGCTTCTTCAGGGCCATTAGCATCAAAGAGTGCAAAGTAGCCACCCTCAGAAGGCGCGTCACGTAATACTAACTTAACGGCAAGCTTTTCTGCTTGCTCTGCCGTTAAGCTTTTTGATAATGCATGAACTTCAAAGCCACTGTGGTTCAGCATTTGCGTCAGCAGTTTATTAACAGCTCCCATGCCGGTAACTAATACTTTTTCGCCTTTGCGTAGTGGTATTTTGCTAAAGGCTTGCCACGCAGTAAGCAGTGGGCAAGGCAATGCCGCAGCAACATTAGCAGCTAACTCTTTTGGTAACTGCATAACACGTTCAGCATAAAGAACCGAGTGCTTAGCAAAGCTGCCGTTTTCACTTAAGCTATGATGATAAGCGACTGTTTTACCAATTAGTTTGGTATCTACGCCATCGCCTACCTGCTCAACAACCCCAGCACCGTCTACGCCAGGTGTGTGTGTATCTGGCCAATTAATAGGATCAGCTTGAATAAACTTCCAATCAACTGGATTGATACCAATCGCAAGGTTACGAACTAAAATTTGCCCTGCTTTAAGTGCTGGTACAGCTTTTAATCCCAAAGTGAGCGCTTTATCAGCACCTTGAAATTGCCAAGCATGAGTTGTTTTTACTTCATCATGATCCCAGTCAGGGGCAAAATCCGGGTTTGCTTGCCTGTCATTGCAGCTAAGGGCATCAATTTGATTAATCTCGTCTTGGCTTAAGCTAAGCGAAAGGGCTTTTAAGTTGGTAGCCATATTTTCGCGTTTGGTCGATGACGGTATCGTCACCATGTCATGCGCTAATTCCCAAGCAATGACCACTTCAGCGGTGCTCACTTGGTGTTTGTCTGCAATCGCTTTGATGGTTGGATCGTTAAGTACTTTACCTACCGCAAATGGCATATAGCCAGTAACGAGAATGTCGTTTTGCGCACAAAAATCACGTACCTTTTGATTGGTTAGGTAGGGATGAACTTCAACTTGATTGGTAAATAACGCGCCTTTTGGCAAAATACGCAAGGTTTCTTCCATTTGCGCAATGGTAAAGTTTGAAACACCAATTTCTTTAGTCAAACCAAGCTCTTTAGCAGTTTGTAACTCGGCTAAATACTCATCCATGCTTTCGCCATTGGCAGGGCTTGGCCAATGAATAAGCAGTAAATCGACGTAATCTAGTTGTAGTTTAGTCAGGCTTTCTTTGACGCTGTTAATAAAGTCTGTTTTATTTAACTTATCATTCCATACTTTGGTGGTAATAAATAACTCACCACGTGCAACACCACTGTCTTTAATCGCTCGGCCAACAGCTTCTTCATTACCGTAAATTTGCGCGGTGTCGATGTGTCTAAAGCCCTCTTCAATAGCTGTTAGCACACTTTGATATGCAACTTCGTCTTGTAATCTAAATGTACCAAAACCCAGTTTTGGCATAATTGATTGTGACATCATAACTCCTTAATTATGGAACTTGGGCAAAACATGTTCGCCGATGTGCTTTAATGCCCATTCTATGGGTAATTCGTTACGCCTAAAGTGCAGGCCAATGTGATTCACACCGGCATTTCTCATTGCCTTTAGTTCTGAGATGAGTCCGTTGACGCCTGTTTCAACCCCTAAAGAGGGGCGATTGAATAGCGATATTATTGCTAGGAAAGTCTTTGCGAAAAACAGCAGGGATAACAAAACACCTTTGTCGTTTTTGCAAAGGTGTTTTAATCGTTATGAATTAGCTTCTTCTTTTGAAAGGGTGAAGTATGCGCGAGTGACTGGGTAGGCAATTTGTGAAATCAGTGCTGTGCCCCAAAGTAAGTTGCCAATGAGCGAAGGCACATGGGGTAAAATGGGAATGGTAACTAAAGCGAGTATAACGCCAAACATTCTTACTTTAGCTGTTGCAAAACGATGGGCTACACGGTGTTCGATCATTAACTGGATCCACAATAAACTCAATAAGTAGCCTGCTAACCCTACACAGCCAATGACACCATATTTAAGTGGGTAAGGTTGCCAAAACCCAGCTTTCACTTCGCCGGCGAGCGCAACGCCAACCATAACGGCACATAACATTAAAAATAGGTGTGCTAACCACCAACTTACGAGTGTCCATTTATGCTGATTCTTAGGTTTACCATTGCCAACAAAGTCAAAGTAAATCCAGCATTGCACAAATACTGCAATACCGCCAAACATAAAGTTAGCCAGTACAGAGGGGTCGACTTTATAAATTCCTTTTTCTGATAAAGTAATCACCAATTTAAAGAAACCTTCGCCTACGACAATGAGCAGTAAAAGGGCAAAGCGCTCAGACATATGCCCAAGGCGTGGTAAAAAACGTTTATTTTCAAGTACACCAATTTTTGGAGCCATATACAAAACTTGAATAGCGGCAATCGCAGTGCCAAATACCCAATAACGATAGGGTGCAGGCATAAAAGCTGTGGTAGCAAAGATAATGGCAAGAGCAAAGTAGTTACGGCTCACACTGCGTGCTAATTTAGTTGATTCGACCCCCAGTTGATTGGTGCGATGAAATAAATACGCTGTAATAAGTCGGTTTGCGGCATAGGCCAATGCAAAATATGTCCAGCCTTTGTCAAGTACATGAGGAATAGAGGCTGCCATAACCATGGCGGTGACAATTTGGCAGGCCATGATCAGCCGATGTTTTACATCGGTACTGACATAGAGTGAGTTAAAAACGCTGGAGTCAGCCCACGCGAACCATACGGTGATGAACAAACCTGCAAAAGTAAGAAAACCACTTAAATGTAAGTGGTCGCTTAAAAAATTACCTAGCAAAAAAATGATTACCACATGGATAAGGTCATAAAATAATTCAACCCAATGAACATGGTCATGTGAACTTTTTAAATCTAGGTGATGCTTAGGTAAGCGCCACATTGGGTGGTTTTCTAATGCCATAATTGCTCCTACCTATTTGCTCTCAACAATAATTGCAGTGATGGTGGTTTCACCTTCATTTTTGACTTGGTGAGTCCATGCGTCATGCCACATCACATAGCCATTGGGGATCTCAAGTGTTGTTTGTGACTCTTTTGTACTGATGGTTGCCTTACCACCTGTCTCAAAGTAGACAGTTTCGGCATTATGCGTGTGCCAATTATCTTGCTCACCTGGTGCTAAAGTCATACGCAAAACAAGTACTTCACTGTTATCTAGCAATACTTCATAGTGATTAGGTGAAGCAATATGTGCATGGGGGAGTTGTGCTGAAAAGGCATGTGGTGAGCACATCATTATACTCACCAAGCCAATCAGCAAAGTTGTAAATTTGCTCATGGCTACTCTCTACTTATGCATACCGCGAATTGGGTAGTTATTTTTTGGATCGCGTATCCAGCTAAGCCCACTTACCAAGGTTGCTAAATCAGGTCTTACAAATGGGTTATTAGAATAATCAACCACATGTACATTACCTTGCTCGTTAACCACAAACAGAGCAGGCTCTGCGAAAGGGTGATCTGTTTCTTGCGGTGAACGGGGATCAGATATGTAAGTACCTAATGCTTGCATTTGCTCTGTAGTCAAACCGTAAGCAAGTGGAAATGACACAGATAACTGCTCTAAATGTGCTTCTAACTGCTCTTTGCTATCGCCTGAAACAGCAATTACATCAACACCCGTTTCTAATAGCGCAGCTTTGTACTGCTCGAGGCTGTTTAAATAGCGAGTACATAAAGGGCAATGCTTACCACGATAAACAACAACAAGCTGCCAGCTTGCACCGTGTTGAGGTTGACCAAGAACAGCCTCTTCACCACTCAAAAGTGCAGCACTAATACTAGGAAAAGCACTGCCCGGATGAAGTTTATTGCTATAAACAGATTCGTTACTCATGAGTGTTCCTTAAAAGTTCTCGTTTAAGTGTTTTTCAAAGCGCGCAAAGTCGCTGTCGATGTCTGCATTTTTCATCACGTCAAAACAGGCGAAAGTAGGTAACCCTTGCATACCGAAAAACTTAAAGTTCATATGCATTGGGAAAACAAGGTCATCAACACTTTTACCTTCAAAAAAGTCAGTGGCATCTGCAAATGATTCTGCAGGTGCATTTAAAGTCAGCGACATCATGTATTGAGTGTTAGTCAAGGTGCCGCCTTTACCGTAATTGGCTTTTGGATTGTCTTGATGACGACCATCACCATGGCAAAGCGCTCCACCCATGCCTGCTGTGTACACTTCATCCATGTATTTTTTGAATGACCAAGTCATGCCCATCCAGTTAATAGGTGATTGCAAAAAGACGATATCTGCCCATTGATGGTTCTCAAGTTCAGTTTCTACATCAAATTCGTCTTGTGTATTAACCACACGAGTTTGATAGCCTTTTGCTTGAAAAAAAGCGTCGGCTTTTTCGATTAAAGCGGCCTTGTTGATCAAATGCAACTCTCTAATAAACTCACTTAACTTACTGATATTTAGGCAGACCAAGGGTGTTGATCTTATTTAGCGCCTTCACTTTGATCATCGCTTCAACCAGTTGGCGATTGTAATCACGCGCATTTAGCTTAGCCCCCATCAACTGT